>NZ_JAUBOX010000081.1:0-100 GCF_036700445.1 Microcoleus sp. T3_B1 | reverse complement strand
GATTTTAGATTTTACATTTTTAACAGTCAACTGTCAACTGTCAACTGTCAACTGTCAACTGTCAACTGTCAACTGTCAACTGTCAACTGTCAACTGTCAA
>NZ_JAUBOX010000080.1:0-36897 GCF_036700445.1 Microcoleus sp. T3_B1 | reverse complement strand
AAGGGGGGGACAAGATTCTTCTCAAAGTCAACCCCTACTCCCCAACAATCAGGGGGATTTAGGGGGATCGAGATATGATGTGCAACTTCACATTAAATTGGTATAAAATCCAATAATCTTCAATCCAATAATCGTCAATCTAAAATCTAAAATCTAAAATCTAAAATCGAATGACTCACGCCAATTACAATCGCCGATTTCGGAGCAAGAAACAAGCCACTGTTAGAATTGCCCCTAAAAAAATGGTTTCCTTTGAACTAGGAAATATTTACTATGCTGTTCCTATTGAGCGTGTGGAACGCATTGTTAAAAACTTTAATGTCTACGGTATTTTACCTAACGGTAATAGTTTACTGCGGCATCAAGAAGAACTGATTACCATAATTAATTTATCCACAATATTTCCCAGCAGTCCGAGCATTGCTGACTGCAAATACCTGATTATTTGTACCTTAAATAAAAGCGATCGGTTGGGGATTCCCCTTCCTAATATGCCAAAAATTTTGGAAATTACCGAAGAAAGCTTCTGCGAGATTCCAGAATTGTACCGTCAACAGCAACTGCCTCCGGTAATAGAAAAGTTAATTCGCGCACATGATGGTTCCGAAGTTTTTTATCTGAATTTCGATCTATTTAGCGAAATGTAGAGGGTTCACTTTTCGAGGTATCATACCATATAAATGGTATTTTGGCAAACAAAAAGTTAGAGATTTATGAAAAAACTCACAATAATGTCGATCGCCCTAGTAATTTTTGCAGCAACTCTCGATTTGCCGAAGGTGGGGCTGCAACTAAGTGCGATCGGGCAAATAGAAACACCCCAACCCATCCCAACACCCCAACCCATCCCAACACCCCAAACAATCCCAACACCCCAACCAATCCCAACACCCCAACCACAAACACCTCAACCCATCCAAACACCCCAACAAATCCAAACACCCCCAATCCAAACACCCCAACCAAAACCAGCCGACCCCAAAAACCTCGGCTACGTCTCCCCAGAATTTGCCGAAAATTTCTCCCAGCAACAAATCGACCAAATCAACGCCAACGTCGAAACGCTGCTGCTAACTCAAAGCTGCTCCCGCTGCGACCTCCGAGCCGTAAAATTAGTTAACATTAACTTAAAAAATCCCATCCTTACAGGAGCAGATTTATCAGATGCCAACCTCAGCGGTAGTCGCTTCGAGATCTCAGATTTTGTCAACACCAATCTAGCTCGCACAAACTTAAGCGGAGCCGAATTAGTAGGAGCGAGAATCAGCAACGCTAACCTCAGAAAAGCTAACTTGACAAAGACAAATCTAGACGGTGCAGACCTGCGATTTTCCGACTTGAGAGATGCCAATCTTTCCGAGGCCAACCTCCGCAATGCTAATATAGATGGCGCTAGTATCGATCGAGCAAGTATGGCCGGCACCACAATGCCCGACGGCAGAAAAAATAATTAATAATAGAGGTAGTCTTATGTCGCCGATTAAACAACGCCTTCTCGAAGCGATCGAACGGACTCCTGAGCCACTTTTAGAGCAAACGCTGGCATTTCTGGAATTTTTGACCAGTCGGACACAATCCGCGATCGCCCCAGACTTCGACTCAGATTTTGACTCAGATACCGACTCCAACGAGCAAATCCTCGCCGATCTGAAAGCCTCCCTCCACCAAGCCAAAGCGGGACAAACCTTTCCCATATCGGAACTCTGGGACGGTATCAATGTCTGATATGTCAGTCCAAGTCACATTCACGGTACTTTTCAAACGTCGCCTCAAAGGACTCGCTAAAAAGTATCGCCAAATTCAAACCGATATTCAGCCAGTCCTTGATGAGCTTATCCAAGGAAACTTCATAGGAAACCAGATTACAGGGACTCAATACACCGTTTACAAAGTCCGGGCTAAAAACAGTGATTCCCAAGTTGGTAAGAGCGGCGGTTATCGCTTGATTTATCAAGTTGAATCACCGACTCAAGTTGTTTTACACCTGATTTACTCGAAATCAGAACAAGCAAATGTCTCCGCCGAGGAAATCCAAACTGCGATCGCAGAATACCAAGCGAACCCAGACGAATAGGCCATTTTTCCAATCTAAACGCTTGCCCTTCTTGCTCTTTGATGCGCTCGCTGTCATCGTCCAAATCCTTGTCGTGCCTTCCTTCAATTCTATTCAAACAGCCAAAAACCTCTGAATCACCTCATCACTTAACTCGCTAGTGCTTCCAGAAGCCACAATCCCGCCTTTTTGCATAGCATAATACCAGTCAGCTTGCCGCACAAAATGCAAATGTTGCTCCACCAACAAAACAGAAATCCCCCTAGTCGCAACCACACGGCGCACCGCAGCTTCTATGTCTAAAATAATGGATGGTTGAATCCCCTCCGTCGGTTCATCCAAAACCAGCAACTGCGGCTCACCCATCAAAGCCCTAGCAATAGCTAACTGCTGCTGCTGTCCCCCGCTCAAATCACCTCCCAGGCGATCGAGCATAGTTTTCAAAACCGGAAATAACTCAAAAATTTCATCAGGAACTTCAGGATTTTTGGTTTTGGTTGGTTTCGCTTCCAAACCTAACAAAAGATTTTCTTTTACCGTCAAACGTGGAATAATTTCACGCCCTTGAGGCACATAACCAATGCCTAATCTAGCCCGCTGGTAAGTCAACTTAGAAGCAATAGATTCTCCGCCAAAAGCAATAGTGCCACTGCGCGGTTGCAGCAACCCCATAATCGTTTTTAGCATAGTAGTTTTGCCCACACCATTGCGGCCGATCAAGCAAACCATTTGCCCAGCATTTACGCTTAAATCGACATCGCGCAAAATGTGACTTTCGCCGTAGTAAACATTCAAATTAGAGACTTGTAGCATAATTGTTGACTGTTGACTGTTGACTGTTAACTGTTCACTGTTGACTAATAACTGTTGACTAATAACTATTCTTCAGGTTTTCCCAAATATACCTCAATTACCCGATCGTCATTTTGCACCTCATCCATAGTCCCCTCACACAAAACCGCACCCTGATGCAACACCGTCACCTGCCGCGCAATTTGCCGCACAAACTCCATATCGTGTTCAATTACCAACACCGAATGACTTTCGGCCAGCGAAATCAGCAACTCTCCAGTTAACATCGTTTCCTCATCCGTCAAACCCGCCACAGGTTCATCTACCAACAACAAATCAGGAGATTGAGCCACCAACATTCCAATTTCCAACCATTGCTTTTCCCCGTGAGAAAGCAAACCAGCCGAAATATCAGCCTTAGCAACTAAACCAATTGTTTCTAACAAACCCGCAACCGTGCGTTTTTCAGCAGCCGAAGCAGGCTTGAACAAAGTCGAAAAAACATTTTTATGGCGGCTGCAAGACAATTCCAAATTTTCGCGTGGCGTTAAATTCAAGTAAACTCGCGGCGTCTGAAACTTGCGGCCAATTCCCAAGCGCGAAATCCTATCTTCCGACAACTTGCGTAAATTTTGTCCCTTAAATAACACCCTGCCCTCTGTCGGCTGCACCTTCCCGGTAATTGAATCGAGAAAAGTTGTTTTACCCGCACCATTGGGGCCAATGATAACTCGCAGTTCGCCCGCATCCATGCTGAAATTTAAACCGTTGATGGCTTTAAAACCATCAAAACTCACAGTCAAGTTTTCTATTTCTAATACTTTTCCATTCATAATTAACAAGTCACTCACTAATGGACAACAACCCATAGCTCTTGTAGGTGCGGAAGGCAAATATCCTCCCTTATTAACTTATTAAGGAGATTGTCTCCCCTTCCGTGACACCCAACTTACTACTTTTTGCTGGCAGTTTACTCTCAAGTAAAACTGCTAGAACTGCTCGACACTGGAGGTGGAGAAGCAGCCATAATTCGCTCAGCTAACTTCGAGAGCGGCAGACTTTGCAAATACACTTTTCCAGGCCCGGTTAGCTTGACTAAAAACAAGCCTTCACCGCCAAATAGAGCATTTTTAAACCCGCCCACAAACTGAATATCGTAATCTACAGTCGGCGCAAAAGCTACCAAACAACCAGTGTCCGCTCGCAACACTTCGCCAACTCCCAAATTTTTCTCAACTATTGTTCCTCCCGCATGAACAAAAGCTAGCCCGTCACCCTGCAATTTTTGCAGAATAAAACCTTCTCCACCAAAGAAACCGGCACCGAGCCGCTTGGTGAATGCTACCTCAATGTCAATGCCGTTGGCCGCACAGAGAAATGAGTCTTTTTGACACAAAAATTTACCGCCAAGTTGGCCTAAATCAAGGGGAATTACTTTACCCGGATAGGGGGCGGCAAAAGCTACGCGGGCTTTACGATTTCCGGCGTTGACAAAGGTGGTAATGAAAAAACCAGCTCCTGTCAGCATTCGTTTGAAACCTTGAAATAAGCCGCCGCCTGTGGATGTTTGCATTTGGATGTCGCCTTCCATGTATGTCATGGTTCCAGCTTCAGCCCTAACACCTTCTTTGGGGTCGAGTTCAATCTCGATGAGTTGCAAATCGTCGCCGTAGATTTTGTAGTCAATAATATCTGCCATATGTTGCCCCTCAAGTTAAAGAACGAAGCTACTTGCTACGGATATCTAAGTAGGTGGACATATATATTGCGTTTCCTCAGACAGAGATAAACGCAGCGTTTGCCAAGTCTATGGCGATTGCTTTGTTTGTCTGTTGTAGGTGACATTTATTTAGGTCAGCCTCCTTCTAAATTACACGATATTTTTTCACTCAATGTTCAAGTTCTTCTTTTTCGAGCTGCACTTGGGGGTCTTGTTCCAGGCTGGGGTAAGTAGATGCGTACTTAGGTCTTCTGAACAACCTGCGGATTTGACCGAAACCTTGATGTTGCAGCCATCCGACTAAGCCGTCGGGCAGCACAGTGACTACTATGAGGAATAGCGCACCTTGGAAAAACAGCCAAACTTCGGGGAATTGTTCGCTCAAGAAACTTTTACCAAAGTTGACTAGCAGTGTTCCCAATATTGCTCCCGATAATGTGGCGCGGCCTCCCACTGCGACCCAGATTACCATTTCAATTGAAAAGGCAATATCCATTGCTTTTGGCGAAATTATTCCGGTTTGTACGGTAAATAATGCGCCTGCAATCCCGGCTAAACCGGCGGAAATTGCAAAGACTAAAACTTTGTAGCCTGTGGGATTGTAACCTGAGAAACGCAGGCGCACTTCGTCGTCGCGAATGGCTACTAGCAGGCGGCCGAAACGCCCGCTGGTCAGCCAGCGGCAGAGGGCGTAAGTTGCTGCTAGAAATAGTATGGTGAGAATGTAGAAAATATATTGAGTATCTCGGTCATTTACTGTGGCTCCGAACAAGGTTTTAAAGTCGGTGAGTCCGTTGGTTCCGTTAATCAGTTTTTGCTGACCGTTAAAGAAATTGAAAAATACAATGGTTGCTGCTTGGGTAAGAATTGAAAAGTAAACGCCTCGAATCCGATTGCGGAATACTAAATAACCTAAAAGTGCGCCCAAGATGGCGGGGATGAGAACTACTGCTAATGCTGAGAAAGGAAATGAATAAAATGGTTGCCAAAACCAGGGGAGTTCGGTAACGCCGTAGAGGTTCATAAATTCTGGCAATTGACTGCTGGCGGTTGGGGGAATTTGCAGTTTTAGGTGCATGGCGAAAGCGTAGCCGCCGATCGCAAAAAACACCCCATGCCCTAAACTAAGTAAACCCGTGTATCCCCAAATCAAGTCTATGCCGAGGGCTGCAATTGCTAGTGCTAAAAATCGCCCTAATTGATTTAGCCGAACGTCGGGGAGTATTCCTGGGAGGAGTAAGATGAATGTGAGGGCGATCGCGCTGACAATTGCCGCTTCTTTTAGCCAGGGTTTTTGATGTGTTTTCTGCATTTTTCGCTACACTCGCAGTTGTAATTTTTAATTTTCTACCGTCCGCCCTTTTTGCGGGAAAATCCCTCCCGGCTTCACTTGCAGAAAAGCCATAATTAAGGCGAATACCATTACTTTTGCCATGCTGGTTGTGGCGAAAAATGTGAAGAAGTCGGCTAAAGGCTTGACAGGAGCGAACATTAATGCTAATGTTCCCGAACCGATCAGGTAATTTGCAGTGCCGATCGCGATCGCAGCAACTACACTCCCCACAATCTTGCCGACACCGCCCACAACCACCACCATAAACGTATCGACTATATAATTTTGTCCGGTATTTGACCCTACCGAACCAATCAAACTAATCGCGCAGCCAGCAACACCTGCCAGCCCCGAACCCAAAGCAAAAGTCAGCGCGTCTACTTGTTCGGTAGGAATTCCCAAACACGCACTCATGCTGCGATTTTGCGTCACGGATCTAATCCGCAATCCCCACACAGACTTTTGCAAAAATAGGTAAATTCCCGCCAAACAAATTCCGGTGAGGACAATAATAAAAATTCGGGCGTAGGGCAACTGAAAATTGCCCAGCGGTATGCCGCCCCGCAACCATTTCGGTGCAGTCACATCCACATTTTGAGCACCAAACCAAGGTTGAGTTACTGCCAGTTTGTAAGTTTGCCCTAAAAACGCGCTCACCGCCCAGGAAATACCCAAAGATAAAGGCAAAATTAGGGCGATAATTTTGCTGCGAATGCGATCGAAATCTAGGCGCGATTTCAGCACCCGCAAACCGCCAAAAAACAGCAAACAAAACACCGCAATCCCAATTACCAGAACCCAACTTACGCTGCGGACAAACTGCTGCAAAATTAAACTTACGCCCCAAGTTGCCAGCAGAGTTTCTAGTGGACGCCCGTAAAGATAGCGAATCACTCCGCGTTCGAGAATTAATCCTACCAGTGCAGCCACTAAAAAAGCTAGGGGAATCGCAAATAAAATATAGGTTTCAAAAGCAAATCCTCCGATACCTTTGAAGACATTTTGCACTACGAAAGTTGTATAAGCCCCTAGCATCATCAACTCGCCATGAGCCATATTAATCACGCCCATCAGCCCGAAAATAATCGCTAATCCCAGGGCGGCAATTAGTAAAACTGCGCCGATGCTAAGGCCGTTAAATAAACCATCTAATATCGCCAATTTTGTTACTCCTGCATCAAGTCGATCAACTTTGTTCGGGGATAATTAGGGGCGGGTTTTACCCTATTGGTGTCAACTTAGAACTAAAACCCTCTGTATATTTCGCTTGTAGCCGAGTCTAGATCCCCCTAAATCTCCCTTAAGAAGGGGAGTAGGGGTTGACTTTGAAGAGTCCAGTTCCCCCTTATTAAGGGGAGTAGAGATTGACGAAAGAATGCTCTTACTCCCCCCTTATTAAGGGAGTAGAGATTGACGAAAGAATGCTCTTACTCCCCCCTTAATAAGCAGGGCTGTTTCATTCTCTTGTAGGGGCTGCCCCCCGTGGCTGCCCCCATGTCCCAAACGCCTGTGAAGTCGTCTGTGGAGGGGGTAGGCACGGGGAGTAGGGGTAGCACTACCCCTACAAAATCGCGATTTTCTTGAGAATGAAACCGCCCTGCCTTAATAAGGGGGGCTGGGGGGGATCTCCGGGTTTAAAGACACACCCTAGGGGGATAAAAGATACGTTACCAACGTTAACCAAATTGGTATTAGCTACTTATGAAGCTTTGAACTTGCCACCTTTTGCGGGGTCTGACCAATCGCAAGCAAAGCCTTTTGTTTCAGCGACAAATTGATTCCAAGGCACCGGCTTCACTGCTTGTGGTGTAGCAAAAGCGATGTTAAATAAACCGTCGTCTCTAACTTCGCCCAACCGCACAAATTTAGAAAGGTGATGGTTAACATCCATCGTTACTGTGCCCCCCGGCGCGTCAAAGGTTTGACCCAAAGCGGCTGCCCGCACTTTTTCCAAATCGTCGGCTGTCCCTGCTTTTTCGACAGCTTGCTTCCACAGGTAAACCATGATGTAAGCTGCTTCCATCGGGTCATTGGTCACTCTATCTTTGCCGTATTTTGCCTTGAAAGCTTCCACAAATTTTGTATTGGCCGGAGATTCCACAGTCATGAAGTAATTCCAGGCGGCGTAATGGCCTTTAAGATATTCTACGCCGATCGCCTTTACTTCTTCTTCCGCAATACTGACCGACATTGACGGATATTTGTCCGGGCCCAAACCTGCACCCTGCAACTGTTTGAAGAATGCTACGTTACTGTCGCCGTTGAGAGAGTTGAAAATGACGCCGCCGTCTGGCAAAGCGGCCTTAATTTTAGTAATAATTGGCGTGACTTCTGTCCCGCCCAAAGGAATGTAATCTTCCCCAACTAATTCGCCGCCTTTGGCTGCTAGCTGTGCCTTGATAATGGTATTTGCCGTGCGGGGAAAAACGTAGTCAGACCCGACTAAGAAGAATTTTTTCCCTTTATTTTCTAGCAGCCAGTCAACTGCTGGTTCGATTTGCTGGTTCGGCGCCGCCCCAGTGTAAAAGATGTTCTTGGAACACTCTTGACCCTCGTATTGTACGGGATACCAGAGCATATGATTTTTTTCTTCAAATACTGGCAATACTGCTTTGCGACTAGCAGAAGTCCAGCAGCCGAAGACGGTGACAACTTTATCTTGGTCGATCAATTTTTTGGCTTTTTCGGCAAAAGTCGGCCAGTCTGAGTTGCCATCTTCTATTACTGCTTCGATTTGTTTTCCGAGGACGCCACCAGCTTTATTAATTTCTTCGATCGCTAATTGTTCGGCATCGACAACGCTTTTTTCGCTGATGGACATCGTGCCGCTCAAGGAATGCAAAATTCCTACTTTGATCGTGTTTCCGCCACCTGCTGCTGCTGGTGTTCCTGTTGAAGTTGGAGAAGGAGAAGCGGCGGGAGTTGCTGTTGGAGTTGGAGTTCTACAAGCTTTTAGAAATAAACTTGATGTTAGGGTAGCAGAACCGTATAAAAGAAATTTCCGCCGATCGAATCGCTTTGTCATTTTTTCTTGTTACTCTTGAACAGATGAGTCTGATGATTGAGAATAATAACACATAGTGACTTGATATTAAGACTCGCGCCAGCAGACTGTTGTATTTTTAGCTACAAAACTTATTGTTTTTGACAAAATGAATGTTTTGTGGGGATTGAGGGCAACTGCGCCAGAAACCGGGCTGATACCATTTTAGATTTTAGATTTTAGATTTTAGATTGACTTATGACATAAGGCTTTGGAGCTTACCTACCGTTGCATTCTGTTCTGAAACCGGGTTGAGACACCCAAATACGTCTTTTCAGCAATTAGTGTGTAATTAGAAACCCGGTTTCTTTACATAAATTATCTTATTGATGCTACCAGTTAGGCCGCAACCGGGTCGATCGCACTTGCATAGAAAGCGGGTTTCTCGCTCTTTACAGGTTATTGATGTTAAAACTTAGGCAGCAACCGCGTCGATCGCACTTGCATAGGCGAGTATCAAAGCAAGTGACGATCGCACTTCGCTTGGAGTACGATCGTCACCTGTAGAAATGCCCCTGATTTATGGAGAATAGCGGACTCGAACCGCTGGCCTCTGCGGTGCGATCGCAGCGCTCTACCAACTGAGCTAATTCCCCTGATTGAGTTTTAATTTAGCATTTTAGATGCGAGATTGCCGAATCTAAAAGGCTGACAGGTTTTGCTTGCTCTCACGTTCGCAGACCGTCACTTACACTAGCACGTAACTGCTAAAAAGGTCAAGTGTTTTCCGCAGCCGGCTCAGTGGGGGCGATCGAGCAAAGTGCCGCCACTCTATCCAACTCTAAATCAGCAAAATAGTCCACCGTCCAATTAGCTTGGCGCTGGATCATGTGAAACGGGTAAGTGTGAGTTACGCCCGCCACCTGAATCCCCGCTTTTTTCGCCGCTTCAATCCCCGCAAAAGTATCTTCTATCGCCAAACACTCGATCGGTTGCAGGTTAAAGTCGGGATATTTCTGGTTGAGAAGTTCCACAGCCAATAGATAGCCGTCGGGTGCTGGTTTGCTCGCCGTCAAGTCGTCGCCTGCGACAATTAACTCAAAGTTTGCGGCCAAACCGGCCCGATTTAACACCAATTCTATATCCGATCGCATTGCCCCGCTAACTACGGCCATTTTCAGTCCGGCGGGCCGAATTTTATCAATAAATTCTGCCAAACCCGGATAAATCGGCAGTTTCTCCAAAGTATCTATTTGAGCTTTGTAAGCTTGGGCCTTGCGCTGCAGCAGTCGATCGAGATATGTTTCTGTCAGAAATCGTCCTCGGCGCTTGAGTAGTTCGGTAATGCAAGCGCGATCGCTCCTTCCCAAACAAATTTCTCGAAACTCCCCACGCTTGAGCTGGAGATTTTCATCGAGCATCAATTGAGCGATGATTTTCTCGTGAATCGGCTCGTCATTAACAATCACACCATTAAAATCAAATAAAACTGCTTTTAGAGTCATTAGTCATTAGTCATTAGTCATTAGTCATTAGTCATTAGTCATTAGTCATTAGTCATTAGTCATTAATCATCAGTCATTAGGAAGTTAGTAGGGGCGGGTTTTACCAACCATCTCAACCTAAAACTAACCATCTATGAAACCCGCCCCCAAAGGGCGAAAAATACACCTCAACAATACATCAAGCAGGAGCTGGAATGCCCGGTAAATCGCCATCAACATCAGGAGTTCGATCGCCCCAATTCCACCCCCTCGCCACCTTAGCCTGTTCCAAATCTTCCCCAGGCAAAGGTTTCACGCCCTGCGTCACCTGATTCGTCCACCAGTGTTCGTGAGTTTGCACCGCCGCGAATCCAGCCGCCCCCGCCCAAGCATCAAGGCTGCCAGCAGCGTAAGACTTAATATAAGGCTCTTCAAAGATATCAGTCAGCCACTCTGTTTGCCGCAAAGTTTTTTGGTTTCCGTCCAAAATTGCCACTTGTCCCCCAACCTTCAGCAGTCGGAAGCTTTCTCGCAAAATTGCCCGCGATACAGCAGGTGGCGTCTCGTGAAACAGCAAGGAAGCTGCGACTAAATCAAAGCTGGCATCGCCAAAAGCCACGCTTTCGGCATTTCCGTGCAACCACTGGATATTTAAGCCGGCTTTTTGCGCTTTCATGTCGGCAACTACCAGCATATAAGGCGACAAGTCCAGCCCGACAACTTCCGCTTCGGGAAAGGCTTGCTTGAGCATGAGCGTTGTCGAACCGGTGCCGCATCCCAAATCGATGATTCGGCGCGGTTTCACCCGCACAGCGTCAATTAAGCCTTGCCTGACGACGGTTTCGTGGGGAGGCAAAACATATTGCGTGATGGGATCGTAGGAAACGGCGGCACTGGGGTTGAGGTAGCCGCGTTTAATGCCGTGAAAGTTTTGGCTGCTGTAATATTCGGGATAAACTAAATCGGGTTGTCGGTAGCGATCGCCCGCTGTTTCCCAGTCGATACCTTCGTAGAGTCGTTTCAGTGCTTGTTCGTCGATCGCCAGTCGAATCAGGGGCGACAAAAAGCGCTCGAAAATTGTATCCTTGCCAACAGCCATAAAACACCTTTAACAAAAACTCTTCTAATTTTAGCCAACGGCCGTCAACTTAGCATTAATTAAAACTGTTGAGCCGCTCTTCTCTCTTCCTTCTCTCCCTTACCTCCGTTACAACGTTACAAAATCCGTGGACTTCCTTTCCACTTCCTTCTTATACCCTTTTTCAAAAATAATGCAACTATAGACAATCTCCCAACTCTTATTTCATCAGTCATTCCCAAATTTAAAATCTAAAATTTAAAATTTAAAATCTAAAATCTAAAATCTACACTGGTATTACTTTCCGTTACTAATAGGAATTTTTACCAAAAGTTCCGTGCCTCCGCCCGGAGGCTGAGAAATTTTGATGCTGCCGCCGTGTCCATCCACTACAATTTTGTAGCTAATTGCTAACCCCAAACCAGTACCTTTGCCCACCTCTTTAGTAGTAAAAAATGGGTTAAAAATTTGGTCTTTAACGCTGTCGGGAATGCCGGGGCCGTTGTCGGCGATCGCCACTTTCAGAAATTTAGCGCCATGTTCGCGAACTACTCCCGTGGAAATAGTAATAATTTTATCCAGGCGATCGATCTCGTTCAAGGCATCGATCGCATTACTCAGCAAGTTCATAAACACCTGATTGAGCTGAGAGGGATAGCACTCGACTGAAGGCACTTTTCCGTATTTCTTGACTATATAAATTCTATTCTTAATGCGGTTAGAGAGCAGCAGCAAGGTATTTTCTATACCTTCGTGAATGTCCGCTAGCTTTTTGTCAGATTCATCCAGGCGAGAAAAGTTTCGCAAAGAAAGAACTATGCTGCGAATGCGTTCGCTTCCTATTTTCATAGAATTCAATATATGCGGCAAATCCTCCTCGATAAATTCTAACTCTATTTCTTCGGTAAAATCTACGATTTCCTGGGGAACCTCTGGGAAGGCTTCTTTGTATAAACTCACCAACTCTAATAAATCTTTAGTATATTTGCTGGTGTGAGGCAAATTAGCCGAAATGAAGTTAACGGGGTTGTTGATTTCGTGCGCTATCCCAGCCACCATTTGACCGAGGGATGACATTTTTTCGCTCTGCACTAAATGAGTTTGAGTTTTTTTCAGTTCATTTAAGGCACTATTAAGCAGTTTTACTTGGTCTTGGGTTTGACTGTAAAGGTGAGCTTGAGTAATTGCGATCGCCAATTGGTCTGCTACAGCTTTTAACAGTTGGATTTCCTCCCTGCTCCAAAGCCAATGAGTAGCGTGGCTGCAAATTAAATAACCCTGCGGCTGGTTCTGAGTCTGGACAGGTACGGCTAAATAGCTATTAGCTTTAAGTTCCGGCGGTTGAGTTACACCCTTCGCCCAAGTGTCGCTCGAAAGAATAATTGGTTCGCCTTGACCACTCCGTACTAACACATTTTCGAGAAAGTAAGACTCAAACTTTATGGCTTGTGTCGGAGAATCAGATGGGCAACATTCCCACAGGATTTGTAACCTGTTTTCTTGCGGTTTGTACCAACCAAAAGCCGCCCGTTCTAGGTGCAGCAAACTTACTATTTCTTCGACTGTACTTTGCACAATTTTGTCTAATTCCAGGGAAGCGCGAATGCGTCCAGCAATCCGGTTGAGCATGGCTTCTCGCTCCGCTTGAGCGCGATTGTTTTCGGAGGAGTAAATTAGCCAAATGGCTGCTAGCATTGCCGGGATGAGCAGTCCGGCGACTACGGATGTCAGCAAATTTAATGCTTGCAGTTGGGATTCAATATTTTCGCGGGGAATTACTAAAGCCATCGACCAGTTAACTTCCTTGAGGGGAGCATAGGCCACATACACCCATTTGTTATCTATTTTTACCAGTTCGATGTTCGTCTGCCGGTCGATCATCTGTCGCGCAATTGTGGAGAGTGCGGGGTCTTTTGACTGTAAAAAGCTTGGGGTCGGCAGGTCGATATTTCCGATTAAGTTATTGTTGGGATGAACAATTGGCACTCCTTGTGAATTGAGCGCAAAAGCATAACTGTCAGAACCGTACAGCAAGCTGTTAGCGACAGATGTTACTCGGTCTAATTTAATGCTGCCCGATAGGACTCCAATTACTTGATTTGGAGCGGGGGGCAAAGCCCAAATAGGAGCTGAAATGATGATCGTAGAAACTTTTGTACTGCGGCCGATCAGCGGGTCGGAAACGTTGAGCTGTCCGGCCATTGCTTTTTGAAAGTGTTGGCGGTCTTTGCTGTTCGCGCGGTTGCCTAAAGTGTTGATAAATGAGCCGTCGGGTTGAGTTAATGACAGGATGAAATACTCTTTTAATCTGTATATTTCTCCTTGCAACCGGGGCTCGACTAATTGCCAATTGAGAGTGCCCACCGTAGGATCGTAAGCAATGGTTTCTATTTCTGCTTTGCGGCTGCTGAGCCAGCGGTCGATTTCATCGGTGCCTTTTTCTAGTTTTAATAGTGCTATTTGCTTTAAATTGTCAAGGATTAGCCCGCGCACAAAAAAATAGCTGATGCAAGCAGTTGTGCTAATCGTTAAAGCCGTGGTGGCCAGAATTAGCAGGGTCAGCAAATGGCGGCGCTGCCGTCTGTGTTGCCAAAGACTGTGCGCTTGCTGCCACTGCGATTGAGCAGAATTGCTGATGTTTGCCCAAAATTGGCGCAGCTTTTTTGCTTGGTGTGGCCGCGGCGCAGACACTGATCCGGCTTGATTTGCTGGGTTTTGCATCATCAAATGTTCTCTCCGAATCAAATTCATCAAACGGTATTGGTCATGCGGCAGAATTAATATCAGTCAAGTCGTGAGACGAGTTTCAGAAAATAATGCAACTGTAGGCCGGTGATCCCAACCCTGCTAGGCATCAGTCATTCGCAATCTCAAATCTCAAATCTCAAATTTAAAATGGTATGACTTGCATTCCTGGCTGCAAAAAATTCTTATTCCGATCGCACCCTTGCCTTCTATTTTGGCATCAGCTTTATATTTTGACCTTCGGTTTACCTAATTGAGGTAACTGCTTTACGATATCTTTAATCTCTATCTCGTTTGTATAACAAAATAATTATAAATAACACAGAGAAAACACGGACTTTTTTAAATTAGCAATGTATTATAATGTATGGGCAAAACCCTCTTGACAAATTTACAAATTTGCGCTGTGGTGTCAAGGGGAAATTTTTTCGTCTAAAGCTTTTTTAGCCAAGCGGGTTGCATAAACGGTGAGGGCGATCGTTGCTAGCAAACCAATCCCGTAGAGAGCCCACTCAGCAGCAGTGCGCGATCGCCCTTGCGATCCGAGTGCAGCCAAACTCCCGGCCAGGGAACCGATATAAACATACATGACAGTTCCGGGAATCATGCCGATCCAAGATGCGAAAAAATAGTCTTTTAGAGATACTTGCGTGACTCCAAAAGCATAGTTAAGCAAATTAAACGGAAAAATTGGAGAAAGCCGCGTCAGCAGTACAATTTTCCATCCTTCAGAGGCAACTGCGGAGTCGATCGCCTTAAATTTTTGATTGCCCTCTATCTGTTTGGAAACCCAGTCGCGAGTTAAATACCGCCCTACCAAAAAAGCGCAAGTTGCGCCTAAAACCGAGCCGATGGAAACACAAACCGAACCGCCAACGACTCCAAACAAAACGCCAGAACCAAGAGTCAGCAAAGAACCGGGGATAAATAGAACCGTTGCGACAATGTAAATGAGAATAAAAGCTGCCGGGCCCCAAGGGCCGAGACTCGCGATCGACTCCAGCGCATTTTTCAGAATTCCTTGAAAGTTGAAAAACTGGGTCGCTGCAATCAAAGCCACAGCTAAACCAATCCCTAAAATCAGCTTCCACCTATTTGATGGCGGCGGATTTTCATCGGGCGATCGCGAATCATTCATTACCTAAACTCTCCACTCTAAATAATATGGGCATGGGGCATTAGGCCCAAAAGCATGGGGAATCGGGAATCGGGAATCGGGCCCAAGAGCATAGTTTCTTCCTTCTTCCTTCTTCCTTCTTCCTTCTTCCTTCTTCCTTCTTCCTTCTTCCTTCTTCCTTCTTCCTTCTTCCTTCTCAAATCAAAGTACCGCCACAGCTAGAACCGCTACCCGCCGTACAGCCGTAACAATAAGCAGCCGTTTGCACCTCTTGAATCACATCTAAACTGCCAGATGCGAGCAATTTAGCAGTATTTATCTTTTCCCCATTGCCAGTTTTCGCCGGCAGATTTTCCATTTGGTTAAAATCGCAGTCATAGACATTGCCCAAATAGTCGATCGACAATTCGTTACGGCACATTAAATGTTCCAGAGTACCGGGATTAAAATTATCCTCCAAAAACCCCAGATAAGGCTTGTGAAGTTTCTTATGTTCCAAATGAAACTTAGTTCGTCCCACCGGCAAATTAGTAATCGCGAACAATTGATTAAAACAAATCCCAAAATGTTCGGCTAAATAAACCTTGTAATCTTCCTCTAACTTGCCTTGTTCCGGTGTTAGCGAAAACTTATCTGTTGCCGGCACTTGTGGATTGTACACCAAATCCAGAGTTAAATTTGGGTTTTTCCCGTATCCCAACTCATTTAGCTTTTGCAGCGCCCGAATCGAACTGTCAAAAACACCGTTGCCACGCATTTTGTCCACATTGTCAGCTTGGTAGCAGGGAAGCGACGCCACAATTCTGATTTGGTTCTGCGCGCAATATTCGGGAATATCTTCAAAACCTTTTTCAAAGTAAATCGTCAAATTAGAACGAACAATTACCTCTTTCCCTGCAGCCCTCGCAGCTTCCGCTAGCGGTTTAAAACCGTAAAGCATTTCGGGAGCACCGCCGGTGAGGTCAACAGTTTTAATTTGAGGAAAGCGGCGAATGATTTCAATTAATTGGTCGCAAATTTCCGGGGAAAGTTCTTCTGTTCGTGTCGGGCTAGCTTCTACGTGGCAGTGAGTGCAAGCGAGATTGCAGCGTTTGCCGAGATTTATTTGTAAAACTGTAATCTGCTTTTTAGTTAAAGCTGAGTGAATTTTGTTTTTGAAAGGGGTGACTGCTGTCTGAATCATGTGCTAACCTTTTGGTCTGTGCTCGCAACGAATGTAGAGGCGTTCCGACGGAACGCCTCTCATAATTTAGCACTAATTCTAATAGTTCTGGACGCATCAAAACCCAAGAAACCGGGTTTTTTGCCGTTTTTGCGGGCTGTAACGCATCTTATGAGAAAAAAACCCGGTTTCTGACCACCCGTGGGTGTAGGACGATTAATCTTACTTTAGAGAGTCAACTAATGTTTCAACTCGTGCTTTAATTTCATCTCGAACGCGGTGAAAAGTTTCGATGGGTTGTCCGTCGGGATCGTCGAGTTGCCAATCTTCAAACACTTCTCGCAATACCCACGCTTCGGGTAAATTCACACCGCAGCCGCACAAAGAAATTACTGCATCGTAGTCTTCTGCATTGAATTCGCTTAATGGGTTGGATGTTTGATCGGTGATATCAATGCCGATTTCTGACATGACTTGAATTGCTGTCGGATGAACTCTGCTTGATTCTAACCCGGAACTGGTGACTCCAATCTTGCCGGCTCCGATGGTTTTAGCGAATCCTTCTGCCATTTGCGATCTGCAGGAGTTTCTTTTGCAAACAAACATTACTTTTTTCATGGTTTTTGTGGGTTGTTAGTTGTTAGTTGGTGGTTCTTAGTTAGATGTTTCAAGAGCACGATTTGCTAGGGCGATCGCCTCTTTAGCGGCTTGTTCCTTGCGTTCGCTGTAGCGATCGGTCAAATAGTCGGCTTGCTCCCGCAACAGCAGGGTAAACTTGTACAGTTCCTCCATTACGTCGATCGCGCGATCGCGATAAGGTGAATCCTTCATCGTCCCATCTTCATTAAACTCCTGATAAGCCTTAGCAACCGAAGACTGATTCGGAATCGTAAACATCCGCATCCAGCGGCCCAAAATTCTCAAAGTATTCACAGCATTAAAAGACTGGGAACCGCCGCTGACTTGCATCACCGCCAAAGTTCGGCCTTGAGTCGGTCTGACGGCCCCAATACTTAAAGGAATCCAGTCAATTTGGTTTTTCATAATGCCAGTAATATTGCCGTGCATTTCTGGACTAGACCAGACTTGACCCTCCGACCACAGGCTCAGTTCCCGCAATTCTTGAACCTTCGGATGCGTATCGGGAACGCTACCATAAATCGGCAATTCTAGAGGATTGAAAAATCGAACTTCGGCACCGAAATCCTCGATCACTCTAGCAGATTCTTCCGCCAACAAGCGGCTGTAAGAACGCTCTCTTAAAGAGCCGTATAAAAAGAGAATTCGGGGTTTATGAGTAAATTTGTTCATGAGATTCTAGCAATGGGAATTTGGAAGACAACGAGGGTCTCGCAGCGATGCTGTTTCTGGTTTTCGGGGAAACCAAAATGCTGTTCGCTTGCAGACTTCTACCAACATTAACATCACTGGAACCTCAATTAAAACACCGACAACTGTGGCCAATGCTGCACCTGAGTTTAAGCCAAAAAGCATGACAGCCGTAGCAATCGCTACCTCAAAATGATTGCTAGCACCAATCAGCGCGGCCGGTGCTGAATCTTCGTAGCACAGGTTGAGTTTTAAAGCTGCTACATAAGAAATCAGAAAAATGAAGTTTGTTTGGATAAACAGAGGCACAGCAATTAAAAGAATGTGCAGAGGATTGTTAACAATCAACTCTCCTTTGAAGGCAAACAAAAGAATTAGCGTAATCAAAAGGGCAGCGGTAGCAACTGGACTCAAATATTGCATAAACTCTCGTTCAAACCATTCTCGCCCTTTATGTTTGAAAATCCAGAAACGGCTATACATTCCGGCGGCTAATGGCAAACCCACATAAATGAATACAGACAATACTATTGTCTGCCAAGGAACAACTAAATCATTTGCTGCTAACAGCCATCTGCCTAATGGTGCATATAAAAACAGCATGGCTAGGGAATTAACGGCAACCATAACGAGGGTATGTCCTTGATTTCCGTAGGAGAGATATCCCCACATTAAAACCATCGCCGTACAAGGGGCAATTCCTAATAATATTGTACCCGCAATGTAGGAACTAGCGATGGAGACTTCACTGCCACGAATTATTTCGCTGCCTGTAATGAGGGGGCGAAATAGCCAACCTAAGAAAAACTGAGAAAAGGCTACCATTGTCAATGGTTTGATGAGCCAGTTGACGACTAATGTTAAGATTACTGGTTTGGGCGATCGCGCTGCATGGGCTGCCTGGGTAAAGTCAATTTTTACCATGATGGGATACATCATAAAAAATAGACAAATGGCAATAGGAATTGACACCTGATAAAAGCTGAGAGCATCAAGGGTGACGGCGACGCTGGGGAATAATCTACCGAGAATAATACCGGCTACAATGCAAAGAAATACCCAAAGGGTGAGGTATCTTTCAAAAAAACTGAGCTTGCTTCCTGCTTGGACAGGTGAGTTCGTTGCTTGAGGATGGTTCATTTTAGTTAACTGGTAAGTGAAAATTCATGAGAAAAAATTAAAATTTAGCCTGCTGTCGCAATAACTCGCCAATAGTCAAGTCAAGCTGAGCTTGACCACCAAAAACTGTGCCCACCTTCCCATTGTAAAAGTGCTGATAAATTAGTTGATATCCTTCTTTTGGTAAAGGAATATAACCCACAGAACTAACTAAGGTCGGAGCTTTCTTCATGTAGAATTCTACAAAGTTGCGTAGTTCTACTTTATTTTGAGCCGAGTTGTAGTTGACATAGATAAATAGAGGTCGTGCCAGGGGCTGATACTGAGCTTTTTCTACAGTTTCGCGGGATGGCAACACTGCTCCTTTGCCTCTGTCAATACCTACAGCTTTCAATTGACTTTGGTTGTCTTCGTAATAGGACAATCCAAAGTAACCTAAAGCATTTTCGTCTTTAATAACTCCTTGCGCTAAAACATTATCATCTTCACTAGCTGTATAGTCGGTGCGGCTGGCTTTCGCAGTACCTACTGTTGCCTCTGTGAAGTAGTCAAATGTACCGGAATCTTTGCCTGCACCGTAAAGGGTTATAGGTCGATTTGGCCAATTGGGTCGAATCTGATTCCAGCGGGTAATTTTTCCTTGGGCGGCGGGTTCCCAAAGTTTTTTTAGTTCGGCTACAGTAATGTCTTTTGCCCAGTCATTTTTGGGATTGACTACTACTGTGAGCGCGTCAAATGCGACAGGTAATTCGTAGTAGCGGATGCCAGCTTTGTTGCAGGCTTCCATTTCCCCTGGGCTGATGGGTCGCGAGGCGTTGCTGATGTCAGTTTCGCCAGCACAAAACTTTCTAAATCCTCCACCCGTACCGGAGAATTCAACAGTAATTGATGCTTTTTTGGGATTGGTATTTTGATATTCTTTCGCGATCGCATCCGTAATTGGATACACAGTGCTGGAACCGTCTATTTTAATGCTTTGCGATTCTGGCGACGGGACTTGTCCGCAGGAGTTGAGAAGCCCGATCGCACCTATGGTCAAAGCAATTATACTTAGTGCGAAAACCTTGGGCTTTTCTGCTGGGTTCATTGACCTCACCCAATGCCATAACTAAGGGGTACACTGGAATCATATCAATAAAATTTGATATGTCAAGTATGAGGGAAGACAAATAGCCAATAAACACATTAAGAAAAGTTGATGGGTTAATCTGCGTCAGAACAGGGGCGCGCCGGCAGGATCTGGCTGAAACGGCGGTATTCGGCGAGGTACTGTTCGAGGGCGATAAACTGAGCTAAATTGAGGCTGTAGTAAATCCAGCGACCTTCTTGGCGGCTGCGAACTAAACCAGCTTCTTTTAGGGTTTTGAGGTGAAAAGAGAGTTTAGGCTGGGGGACAGACAGGCGATCGCACAAATCGCACACGCACAACTCCTGTTCCCGCAGCAACTCCAGAATCTGAATCCGCAGGGGGTCAGAAAGAGCGTGAAAGCCTGCGGAGACAAGTTTTTCCGAAATCTGTCGCTGTGAAATGCGATCGGGTGCAGTCGTAGAATTTTTAAGCATCAATTATTTAGAAAACATCCATACAAAACATCATAGTTTCTCAAGTTTCATCCCCGAAAATCAGTGCATTCAGCATCGACAGATCCTTCGGAGTCGATATTACTTCGGAGTCTGTACCCGCGCCGGCACATCAGTGAGTCCGGCTTTTTGCATCAGCGAAATCACCCCTATAGATAAAATTCCCCCAATAATTGCCCCAACAACTACCAGAATGATAAAGACTTTTTGCAGAGTTTTTTTAGTGGCCGGGTGGTACTGTCTCGGCAAGCCTTCACCTTGCTCGTCAACTTCTTGCTCCAACGGGTCTAGCGGATTGGATGGATTTGAGTTAAAGGGATTGGGCGCTTGATTCATGGCTGGCTTTGGTTAAACGATATCAACAACTATTCTAACTTGCGATTTGCACGCAGCAGCTTAAATAATACATTCTGGTTTCACTCAAGACTCTATAAAATTTATTAAGATACCGAGAATTTTACCAACATTATTAATAAAATATTCGCTGGTGTCAATCTCGATCGCAATTCCTTCTAACTTGAAAAATTTCCAGATACTACCAGTGGTGACAACTCCATAAATTGTCTGAATGTCATTTTCTTGACGCTGGTTAAATATTTGTGCTGCGATCGTTTCTGCCATGCACTGTCCTAAGCCGGATTGGATGTTGTCATTTTTGGCTTCAACCAAGGCGATAACTGGGGATTCAATGACTAGCTGTTCCGGCGATCGGCTAATTAGAAAATCGCAATAACCGCTCAAACCCCTAGCAGCGTCTACATTGAATTCTCGACCGGAAAATAAACTCATCCGTTCCGGGAGCCGTTTTTTAATCTCAACTAATATTGGCGCGACAATTAGCTCGGAGCGAGCTTTCTCGGAATTAATTTCTAGTGCTAAAGGCAGATTAAATTGCAAAGTTTCTTGCAAAAAACTGCTTGGTTCTATTGCGGGAATGTCAGCAAACAAGCCCATCTTGCTCGAAAAGGCGATGCCGAAAGTTGCCTTAATTTGTTCTATGCTAAATTGACTGTAGGGCATTTAACTCCCTCTCCCGAAAAATTAAGTGTTTTTAAGAAGCTAACATTATATCACTTGAGGCGCTAAAATTTGAAGCGGGGGTATTTATATACTTGCCTGCTTGTCCAATGCTTTCTGTGAAAGATAACTACTATGACGTTACGCGAACTTCAAGACCGAGCACTGAGGTTGTCTGCCGAGGAGCGATGGCAGTTGATCGATGCCTTGATGCGATCGCTCCAACCCAAACCCCGATCGAAGGTGAAACCGAAGGGTTTAGCCGCTAGTTTAATTGGCATTGCGAAAACGGACGCGCCACCACCTACAGATGCAGAAGTAAAGGCAATGTTGGATGAGCGGTTAGTGCAAAAGTATCTGTAATGAAAGTTTTATTTGATACCAATGTTTTACTGGATGCAATGCTGGCAGGCGAACCTTTCGTAGCGGATGCTGCTTTTTTACTGAATGCAGTTGAATCGGGGCGAGTTGAAGGGTTTATGTCAGCGACAACGGTTACGGATGTGCATTATGTGGTTGGACGACAAACCAAGAGTTCTGAAGCTGCGATTGCCGCCGTAACTCGACTTTTGGCATTGATGGAAATTTGTGCGGTGGATCGAGAGGTTCTGGAGCAAGCGATTGCGCCCTTGATTGCCGGATTTTGAAGATGCGGTGCAGATAGCGTGTGCGATCGAGTTAGAGTTAGAGGCGATCGTTACTCGGGATGTGAATGGATTCGCAGGGTCGCCGATTCCCGTTTTGTCACCTCAAGAACTGAGCAATCGGTTGACCTAGCAGAGGGCTGAATAAATTAGGCTATAGGTGTTTCATCCCCGGCTTCAAAGCCCGGAAATGAAACACTTACAAAAAAAGTATGGGTATCTGTTATCCTTCTGCTTTTGACAAACGATCGAGAGAAATTGTTGCCGCCTTAGATACTTGAGAATTACTATCTTTTTCTAAGTATTTTAAAGCCGAAACGCTCTTAATACTCGGCAAATTGCCCAAAGCTTCAGCCAGCCTCTGGCGGATCAGCCAATCTTCCGACTGAGCAAAATTGAGGATGCGATCGATCGCCCCAATTTCCTTAATTTCCCCCAAAGCCGAAATTGCCGCCTGCTGGATCACCACTTGCTCGCTGTCGAGAGCTTTTAGCAGCACGTCGCGGGCCCGGGGATCTTTGAGATTCCCCAGAGAAACAGCAGCACTGAACCGCACCAGCCATTGAGTATCTTCGTAAAAAGCGCGCACCAAAGCATCAAAAGCTCTGATATCTTCGAGATAGCCCAAAGCACCCGCAGCGTCAGCGCGAATGCCGTAATCCGGGTCAGTTTCTAGCAATTTGACTAGAATGGGATAGCACTCTGCTGTCGGTTTGACCCCAAGAGCAAACACAGCCATCGATCGCACCTGCAAACTTTCGTCGTTCAACACCTTTTTAATCAAAGGCACCGCCTCTGCAGCAGGCACATTCCGCAAGTTAGCCAAAGCCACCATTCGATCGGCGGAATTTTGGCTTTCTAACTTGGCTGCAATTTGCTCTAAGCTTAAAGTTGTCATTATGGATAAATCTTGTAGTAAAACTTTACATTCGGGTTATTTTGATTATAGGGGAGTCTCAGGGTAAAAGCAGGCCGTAAAAACCGCCCTGCGTATTTGAGATGAATGAGATTGCGGATTATTTCCATTAATCTGAAGCTCAGATTAATGGAAATAATCAATTAGAAAGTCTATTATTTAAGTCGCAAGCACAGGCGAGGTGTTACACTATATCGGATAATCCCTAGACTTTATTGTACAGTGCTTAACAAAGCAACAAAAAACTTTTCGTTTCTCCCCCCAAAAAAGTATGATTGTCGTTGAAAGGCATTACATAGACCGGCAGCATCAGTTTTTTAAACAGTTTGATGACTTATCTTTCCTGTCCAAAAATCTCTACAATCATGGTAACTATTACATGAGGCAACACTTTTTTAACTCTGGGTCAAAAGTTGGCGCTGCCAGGAGTCTAAAACAGTTATATGCCATCCTAAAACCCACAGCCGACTATAAATCCTTACCTGCTAAAATTAGCAATCAAGTTCTCAAACAAGTTATTCACGATTGGGAGGCTTGGAAAAAGTCAATAAAGGCTTATTACCGAGATATCCATCAATTTTCATCCCCCCCCCGAATTCCCAAATACAAACATAAAACCTGTGGACGTAACTTGTTAATTTATGATAACCAATCGATAGGACAAAGGGGAAAAAATAAAAATAATGGGCTACTTCATTTATCTCAAAGTGACATAATAATTGCTACAAAAGCCCAAGATGTCATAGAGGTAAGGATAGTTCCTGCCACAGCGACCTACGTTGTTGAGGTTGTTTATGAAAAGCCTGTAACGTTGGTGGATTTAAACCCTCAACTCATAGCAGGTATAGATTTAGGGATTGATAACCTCGTCGCTTTAGCATCAAATAAGCCAACATTTACTCCAACTCTCTATGATGGGAAACATCTCAAATCAATCAATCAAGGTTTCAATAAGCGCCTAGCCTTTTTACAGTCAAAACTTGAGAAAGGGAAATATACCACACCTCAAATCCAGCAAATCACCTTTAAGCGAAACAAGCGAGTTGAAAACTATCTTCATCAAACCAGCAGCTTGATAGTCAAGCAGTTGGTGAACGATCAAATCGGGCAGTTAGTTATTGGCAAAAATGTGGGGTGGAAACAAAATTTACAATTAGGAAAAAAAACGACTCAGACGTTTGTAGCAATTCCTCAATCCACGCTCATAGAAAGGATTACTTACAAAGCTGAGTTAGTGGGAATAAAGGTAACAGTTACAGAAGAATCTTATACAAGTAAGTGCAGCTTTTTGGATTTAGAGCCTGTCGGTAAGCAAGAGTCTTACCAGGGTAAGAGAGTTAAACGTGGGTTGTTTCGGTCGGGGAATGAAACGCTGATTAATGCTGATGTGAATGCAGCCTTAAATATGATTAGAAAAGTAAACGGAAACTCACCCTTTGAGGAGTGCAGCAACCGTATAGAGGTGTTTGCAGTTTCACCTGTACGGGTTTCACCTGTACGAAAAGAGCCACAAAAAATCCGGTAATGTCAAGTATTGCCCGGTTTTTTGTGAACTGTTTCTGCCGTTCCCTAAGGCTTTGCCCGATCGTTAGCCGCCCTCTGACAACCTGCAATCCACTATGCCGTTCTACCACCCACCCTTTTACTCCTCAGCCTTAGAACAAGCGATCGATCGCTACCCCCTCACTGCCGGGCCAGAAACTTCCTTAGCAGTGGCGATCGCCCTGATGAGTCAGTTGCGAAACAGTTGTCCCCTAGTCAAAACACCTGTACCCTCAGACCGGGGGGGGATGACCGAAACATCCACGCCGGAAAAGGTGCGGGCCCGCTGCGTGTTCGTCGTGCAGAACCAGCAGACTATTACCACAGGCAACTTATCCGACAACCCCAGTCGCGGGCTGTTAATCGGCATATTAACTCCCGCCGACTTAGTGAGGCTGATAGCTTCTGGCACAATAGACAACCAGCACAAAGTAGCCCTGCACAAAATACCAATTTCCGAAGTGATGTCCCCGGTGTCGGTCTCCCTCACAGAATCCGATGACCAAGACGTGTTTACCGCCTTATCCTTATTTCGCCAGCACAAGATTCGCTATTTGCCGATCGTCAATCAATTTCGGCACTTGGTAGGAGTGCTGACACGGGAAAGAATTCGCCAAGTATTGCAACCTTCAAACATTCTTAAATTGCGGCGGGTAGCAGAATTAATGACTACGCCAATTACAGCGCCCCACACCGCCTCGCTGCTGACCATAACCGAACTGATGTCAGAGCATCAAGTCAGTTGCGTAGTGATTACAAAAAACAAAGAATTAACAATGGAGAAGCCCAAAGATGACTATACCTCCATTTTTCACTATTCCTTTCACCAACCCCTGGGAATTATTACCGAATATGACATTGTGCAGGCACAGTTTCTTGAACTAAATTTCAAGCAAACCCTAGCTCAAAAAGTCATGAGAACTCCCCTGCAATTTCTTCAACCTTCCGATTCCCTATGGACGGCGCACAAAGAAATGCAGCAGCAACAAGTGCAGCGGTTGGTCGTGTGCGGGGGGCGCGGAGAACTGTTGGGAATTATTACTCAGACCAGCTTGCTCAGAGTCCTCGATCCCACCGAAATGTACCGAGTTGTCAAACAGTTGCAGCAGTCGGTTTATCAATTGCAAGCCGAAAAAGTGGAACTGTTGCAAAGCCGCAACGCCAAACTGGAACAGCAGGTGCGGGAACGGACTGCAAAACTCCACGAACAATTGCAGCGCGATCGGCTGTTAACTCACATTTCTTTGCGGATTCACCAATCCTTAAACCTCGAAGAAATTCTCAACGCCAGCGTCGATGAAGTCCGCCAAGTTTTGCAAGCTGACCGAGTAGCAATCTTGCATTTAGAACCCAGTAATTACGGCATTGTAGTGGCAGAATCCGTTGCCGAAAATTGGCCTTCAATCTTGGGAGAAATCATGCCGCATAATATTTGGCAAGAATCTGCTTCCGTGGTCGAACAGGAAATTTATGCGGTTCCGGATCTCGACCAAGCCTGTTTGAGCGCCGAAAAATATGCGCGGTTCCAGCAAGCGCAAATCAAAGCTTATTTGATTGTACCAATTTTGCAAGACGGCAATTTGTGGGGGATGATGTGTGTTCATCAGTGTTCCAAATCCCGTCAGTGGCAGCCTTCGGAAGTGGATTTGCTGCTGCAACTGGCAACTCAAATCGCGATCGCCATTCAGCAAGCCCAACTCTATCAGCAAGTCCAAAATCTCAACACCGACCTCGAACGCCAAGTCCAAGAACGCACCGCCGAATTGCAGCAAAAAGTTCACGAACTCCAGCATTTAAACGTCCTCAAGGATGAATTTCTCAGCACAGTTTCTCACGAACTGCGGACGCCTTTAGCTAATATAAAAATGGCTATTCATATGCTGCGAATTTCTCCCACACCAGATCGGCGCCAGATTTATCTAGAAATTTTAGAAACAGAATGTACTAGAGAAACAGATTTGATTAATGCTTTGCTAGATTTGCAGCGGCTCGAAGCTGCAACTTGTCCGATCGACCTCGAACCAGTAAACTTAGAAATCTGGCTGCCTACTATTATCGACCCGTTTTACACCCGGGCCCACGACCGCCACCAGGATTTGCGAGTAGAGTGCGATCGCCACCTCCCCACGATCAGTTCCAACCGCGCTAGTTTGGGACGAATTTTAGCCGAGCTCCTCAACAATGCCTGCAAATATACTGCCAATAACGGCGAAATTTTTCTGAAAGTTGAGTGCAAAAACGGAGACTGGGAACAAGGAGGACAAAGGACAAATTCGCGACAAGCAAGTGCTGTGGCTTCAGAAATCCAATTTACACTCAGCAATCAATCGTCCATTTCCAGAGAGGAATTGCCTCGAATTTTTGAGAAATTTTATCGAGTTCCCAACGCAGATCCTTGGAAACAAGGAGGTACAGGTTTGGGTTTAGCTTTGGTTCAAAAACTTGTCGAACAGTTGCAGGGAAAAATTGAGGTTGATAGCAGCAATGGCTGGACTAATTTTATCGTCACCTTTCCTACCAACCCGGATGGAAATTAGTCCGCCATCAGTCAATTTGAGATTTGAGATTTGAGATTTTAGACTTGGGCCTAAGAGGTTCGGCAAGCGCGAGCTTCAAGTCGCGCTGAGTCGAACGATTTTAGATTTTCGATTTACTCCACAGACGAATCTGGGAGATTGAACAAGAGTCTAAAATTTTGGGAGTTCCATGAATGCTGTCGGGGGTTGGTATCGATTTTTTGGGGGTCATCTTTGTTGGGTATCACTCTTTTTTGGGAGCTAGTTTGCGGATACGAGACGGCGCTGGTGTCAAATTCAAATATTCATTTTTATCTTCAACAACTGATGATCTCGATGCTGCTGAATACTTCTTGCGTTTAGGGGCATGATTCGCAACTGTGCCCAAGCATGGTATGCCAAAATTTTCTAATTGACTGAAAACTTTTTGGACTAAAGAAAAGGGAACCTGGCGAATTGCTACAACCATCAGTATGCCATCGGTGCGCGCCGCTAAAAAATTCGTATCTTTACTGTCCGCCAGCGGCGGCGTATCGTAGATAACTAAGTCAAATTTTGCCTGAAGTTCTTCCATTAAATATTGCATCTGAGATGATGCCAGCCGTCTGGCAGTACCAGGCTCCGGGAGACCAGCAGTTAATACAAAAAGATTATCTGCTAGATGCGATCGTTGGATAATTTCATTGGATTCGTTTTTATTGTCGAGCAAGTTGCTCAATCCCTTGACATTAGGCAGTTCCAACAGCAAGTGCAGGCTGGGCGAATGGAAATTTGCGTCTACTAACAGCACTCGCTGACCCGCCAGCGCTGCCACGTGAGCTAAGTTTAAAGCAACCGTAGATTTGCCTTCGCCAACTGTAGCCGAACCAATTGCCAAAGAGCTAATCGTTCGATTTGAAGAAAGAAAGCGGATATTAGTATAAAGAGAGTCAAAAGCTTCTATAAATTCCGCAGCCTTTTTCTTATTACCCTCTTTTCCTTCCAGATAAGCATAGGCATTAGCAATAGAAGGCTGCAATTTTCTAGCATTTTTGTCAAGAGGAATTGCTCCCAATAAAGGCGCTTCAACCGCATCTTTAACGTCATCAGCACAGTAGAAAATATTGCGGAACTTTTCAATGAGGATAGCCGCTCCAAGACCCAAAACTAGCGCCCCAACAACTGCCATCACAAATTTGTTTTTAGCTTTCGTGGCAACTGGAATCAGGTTGCCCTTAGCATCTCGCGGTATCTGTGGTTCAGAAATTATTTCCCAAGGTACTTGGCTTTGAGCTGCTTGGACGCGCAGAGTTTCCCGCTGGCTTAAAAGTTGATCGCGGGTGCGGGCGGCTACTTCTAATTGCTGTTGCAGTTCGTTGTAGCGGCGGGCTATGGTGGGGAATTCTGTTGCTTGTCGGTTTAAATTGTTTTTAGTTTGGCTGATTGCCTGACGGCGAGCTTCTAAGACTTCAACTTCGTTAGCAGTATCAACCAATTGTTTAATCAAGCCTATGCGAATAGAATTTTGAAAATTCTGAACTTTAGAATTGGCTTGGGTGCCTACTAAATTTTGCCCCAAAATTCTATCAGTTTGCTGGTTGAGCAAAGCTACTAAATTTGCCCGCTTGCGCTCTAAAGCTTCCACTATAGGGTTAGCAGATTTAAAACGAGCTGTTTCTACAGCAATCTGACCTTCTACTTCCTTAACCTTGGTCAGCAACTCTTTATATTGAGGTTCTTCGCTTAAAGCGGAAGCGGCAATAGCTTCATTTGGTGTAAAATCTAATTGTTTTTGCAAGTTAGCGTACAGCGTTTTCTGTTCTTGCAGTAGCCTTTGAGTTTCTAACTCTAAAGTTTCTACGGTACGAACTTGCTGCATTAATTGCGCGCCTTGTTCTTGAGGATTGGTAATCTTTTGCTGCTCCTGTATCACCTGTAACTCCGATTTCAGCTTGTTTACGCGCTTATTGAGTCCCGGAAGCTGGTCTTCAATAAAAATAACACCTTCACCAATGCGAGTCTTGCGTTCGTCCAGACTGTACTTTAAATATTTCTTTTTAGTTTCTTGTAAAACGAACTCAACTAATTTAGGATCGGTCCCCATGAAGCGAACTTCCAAAATTTTAGTCAGCGTCATCATATCTTCTCCCACCCGCAAAACGACTAATCCTTTTTTAAGAATTTCCTCGGTAACTTCTGGATATCGTTTTTGGACTTGTTTAACAATAGCCGACAGCATCTGAGGACTCTGGAGAATTTGAAGTTGAGTTGCGTAGTCCAAACTAAAAAAATCTCGACTAGGGACTCCCCCCCCATCGCCGCGATTGGCTAGGGCAGAGGGGTCAGCAATTCTGGCCTCCGTTGTCACGGGTTCCACTAGCATCCGAAAATCGGCTTGATATGTTTTCTTGCCTCCCTTGATCTGATAAACAGCTCCAGCGCCTACTAGACCTATAATCCCAATAATGATTAGGGCTTGTCGCTGAAAAGTCCTCAACAACGGCTTTAGATTCAATCCTTTCTGAGGCTGCGCGCTTAACTCTTCTCCCTCGTCAACGGAAAATTGCTGCACCTGTCGGCTCTGGTTGCTAATTGGTACGATATGAGCGTCCTGTTCTCTTTCCATGTTGACCTCTTGGATATTTTGTGGGTAAAATCAGCTTTCTTCTGCGAGCCTTCGGGTTGATACTTTGAGCATTGGCTTAAGGATATCACACGAAATTATTGGTTGGTCGAGCCCACTTCCTTCTAATAGTTCTCACTACTTTCACATAGTATACAAAAATAACTAAATCCCTATGCTATGCCGGCGGCAAAAGTTCTTTTACAACTGCTGGAGAGTTATATCAGACTGCTTTTGGGGTCTGCTGCCTTGTGCTTGTATTTAGGGTTTCCGGGCGGCGAAGCAAACTTTTTCGGGTGTCGCTCAGCTTCGCGACAGGGGGTTCAATAACTTTACCAAACTTTTACAATTGATCGTAACACCTCAGCCGCCACTTGCACTGGTATTGGTTTGTCCTCTATGGCATTTTTCGGTTCCGAGTCAACGGCCGAAGCACTTGTTAACTTACGCGCTAACTGAGCGGCTAAAAGGTTTTGCATTTCCCATGTAGATATAATTAGCCACCTTCAGCAGATTTTTGGGAACGGCAAGTAATCGAATCAATTTCCGAGAAAAATCTGTTTCTTCTTTTAATTATAAACTTTTTGAGGAGCTGGATGACTGATCAAGTATATAGACTTACAGAGCGTCGTAGCTATATCACAAACTACTCTCTATAGTGCGCGACAGACATAAAATTTAATAATTTGTGTTTTCAACCCCGATGACATCTCGAACAACTCAAGCATTCGGGGTTTTTCTATCGGGGCGGATGGCGTGGCGCGATTTATGTATTTTAGTAAAAAAACTAGGTTTCTGGGTTCCGGGGCTATTACTAAAACTATCGCTTTGATTTGTCTTCCGAGCCAACGATAGCAATCCTTGAGGTAAACGCGCAACGGGCTTTTTTGGGAATTAACCGATGCCATAAGAAGATGACACATTGTTAAATAAAAAAAGAGTTGGCCCCCGATGGGAGGATTGCTATTGATATCGCCCGGATTAGCTATTGGGAATTGTTATTTTTCGCTTTTACTAATTGCCAACTACTCCTTATTAGGGCTTACTGATTTTGTGCTTTTCTTTCTCGCAGTTTCAACAATATTTCTGCATGAACTTCGCGGGTTATTGGATAAAAATATGTAAGAATCATGCCAGCAATTAAAGCAATTGTGGGCAGTGGCCCGATCGCAACTCGAATCGCAAACAGTGCAGACTCTGGCTGTACGGGTGCAGGCTGTCCCGGAACTGTAGATAAAAATCCAGCTCCTTCTAATGCTTGACCTACCAACCACAAACCCCCTGCCAATCCGATTTTTTGCAGCAGTACCATAAACGAATAGAAAACGCCTTCGCGTCTTTCTCCTGTTTGCAGTTCGTCGAGTTCGATCACATCCGGTATCATCGACCAAGGTATTAGATAAGCCGTGGAAACTCCGATACCTGCCATGACTGCTAATAGGTACATTTGCAATACTTGTCCTGGTTGGAGGAAAAACAGTCCAGCTTGGGCAATAATCCACAAACTCATGCCCATAAAATATACGGCTTTTTTGCCGTATCTCTCGCTGACTTTACTCCAAACAAATAGCATGATTAATGCAGTGCCTTGAACTGCGATCGCAACCAAGCTAAAAACGTACTGTGGCTGTTGCATCCAGTTAACAACAAAGTAGGGAATAATAGTAGCAGTTAATTGCACTCCCAGCCAAGAAAAAAGATATATTCCAATGACGTACAAAAAAGGGCGATTGCTAAATGCAATCTGCAACTGTTCTTTTAGTGGCAAAGATGTAGAATTATCTAGTTCGGCGTTTTCTAATAGTTGGGCTGCGACGTGCTTGCGAGTTCCCAAAACGCACCAGTACAAAGGCAAGACAGAGATAACTGCACAGATTGCACCTAATACTAAATATTGTTGATTCGGGTCTTTTTCAAATACACGAAAGATAATTAGAGCTAAGATCAATGAAAGGATGCTGCCGCCAATGGAGAAAGCAAATCGAAAACTATTAAGGCTAGTGCGTTCGTTGTAGTCTTGAGTAAGTTCTGGAGTCAGGGCAGTGTAGGGAAGATTGACAGCCGTGTAGGCGGTGTTGAACAAAATGCTGATCGCAACATAGTACCAAAATAACACTGTGTGATCCGTGCTAGGTACAATCCACTGCAATAAGAAGAATATGCCGAAGGGAATGCCACCATATATTATCCAAGGATATCGGCGGCCCCAAGGATGAGAAGTACGATCGCTCAAAACCCCCACAATCGGGTCATTTATGGCGTCCCAAACCTTGCCAACTACCAAAATATTGCTGGCTAAGCCGGCAGGTAAACCAGCGACATTGGTAAAGAAAACTAGGAGGTAAAATGCTAAAACGTTAGCGGTAATTGCCGGGCCGAGGTCGCCGGCACCGTAAGCTAATTTTGTCGAGAAACTGAGTTTTTGTGTGGCGGGATTGTTGGCGGCTGGTTGAGGCGGGGAAGTGTTGCTCATAAACTTTGATTTCGGGGTTATTTTGCCCGTGGGGGCTTTGTAGTAGGAGTATAACTCGCGCTACGCCCTAATACTAAGTTTTTTGTAGCGATCGGGACGAGCCTGAAAATTTGGTAATTGATAATTGGGTAATTGGTAATTGATAGGTTAGTGGGGGCGGCTTTACCAGATTATTTGTCTTAGGCAATTATGCTTGGTAAAACCTGCCCCTACTTAAGGAAAAAGTTGCGAAATCTGAACTTCTATTCCGGGAAATGCCAGCATTGACAAAACATCATCTTCATTAAATACTGTTTCTTGTCGGTAGTTTGCCTCGTCCGGTTCGCGAAAAACATAAACTTGCGGCGTGTTAACATCAAGTATCCAATAATCACTAATTCCCGCCTTAGCATAAGCCGGTGCTTTCCGCTTGCGGTCTGTTTCTAAAGTCGTGTCAGCTATTTCTATTAATAAGAAAATATTGTCTGGTGCGGGATGAAAATCTTGGTACAGCCGAGGGTCAATTTGCACTACAGCAATATCCGGTTCTGGTTCTGAATTTATACTTAGAGTAACCGGGTCTTGGATGCGAATTAAAGCAAGTCTTGCCAGCAGATTTTTGAGATAGTCGGCTGCACAGAGGTTAGTTGCTGCGTGCGGAGGTTTTTTTGCACTCATTGAAATAATTTGCCCATCAATTAATTCGACTCGTTCATCGGGATTGAGAATGCCAGTTTCGGTCATGCGGCGGTATTCGTCTACAGTCCACAAGCGTACATCTGTTACAGTCATGGCACGATTTCCTTTGGCTATATTATCTATTATCCTAAAGGCAGAAACCGTTTTTTTATCAAAATACTGGATAAGAGACTTTAACAATGGTAAAAAACCAGGTTTATTTGGTATAGTCCCGGACTACTTTAACTCCCAAATTACCAATCTAAAATCCCAAACTAAAATTGCTAGGTCAGCAATCTAGATTTAGCTGTAATTGCTCCCACACACCACAAAATGGCATTGACAATTTCCGATCGCTGAATATCTTCTGCATCTAAAAAACTTGCAAACTCTTCCTCAATATTCAAATGGTCTGCAAAATCATAAAGTATGCGCTTGTATTCAGTTGGCATCGGTATTAAAGTAGCTTTCACTAAATCGAAAAGTGCGTTCAAAGAGTTGAGGATAGTAGCTGACTCGTCAAAATCTTCGGCATCGAGCAAGTACAGCGTTTCTGCAATGTCGCAAATAGCGTCTATTTGTGTGGGTGGCTTTCCCAGTTCGCTGACATCGATATTGCACAATTGGAGAGCGTTAATCGCTAGTTCTGGACGGGTAAAAAATACAAGTTGACCGCCGGCTACTAAGGGCGGCTCTTGTTCTCCATAGACAATTAAAGTATATAGATTTGGTATTTCGGTGCCGGGGTCGATCCGGAAACCGAACAGCCACAACAATTTTTCTGTATTTGGGTTCGCTGTTTGCAGTGTTGTTGGGAAATCTTTTGGTTCTGACATGAATTTTTAATCCCTATAATACGCTCTTAAACTCGGTTACTACGCACTTTTTTTGGTGATAAATCTACACAAAAACCGGGTTTAGAAGGCAAGAGTGCGTAATCTTTTTTCTCCTATAAATTTTGCTGAATAATGTCGCAGCATTCGGCAACAGTGGCTCTTTTTTTCATTGCTGCTACTAGGGCTTCGTAAGCTGATTTGTGGCTTTCTATCAGATTCTTTGCTCGCAGCAAACCCCAGTTTTGTTTGAGTTGAATCTCGGAACTTGGACGGCGCAGTTGTGTTAAAATTGCACTAATTTTGGTGCGGTCTTCTGCTCCTCCTTCTGCACTGCCGTAAACAAATTTTTCGGCGACTATTCCGGCCATCCACACTGTGCAGTATTGGTCTAAAAGTTGGGCGGAAAGAGTGCCACTTTGGAGTTGAGATGCTAATTGTTCGTCTTCAAATCGGACGCCGCCTTGGGCTGTTTGACCTTGTTTAAATGCTTCCCAAGCGTTGAGGGCGTAGCTGGTTACGGGAATTCCCAACAGGTACGCGACTAGGAAGTGTCCGGCTTCGTGGTGAAGGATACGATCGCGCTTTTGTTTGGAAGTTCCCCCCAGCCAATCTAATAAAATAGTACCGCCTTGACCTTGCCACTGGAAACTGTCAAGGGTAGCAAGCCCCAACAGGCAAAAAGTGGCGATCGCAGGTACGGCTTCTGGCAAGTTGAATAGGGGCCCCAACAATATTGAAATGGTGATGGCAAAGATAGAAATAGCGATAATATTCAAAGAAGTGTCTTTCATAATGCGGAATTGGTAACTGGGAATTGGTAATGGGGAATTTGTAATAGGGAATTGGTAATGGGAATTGGTTTTAGAGGTAAACTCAGGTACGATCGCGCGATCGGTTTGCCAGCGTCGGGTCGATCGCAGCAGCCGGGACTTCCGACAAAAACACCACCTTCCAGTTTGACTGAAAATTGCCCCTCCGAAGCCACCGATATTAAAAAGATATTAAAATAAATCAAAGTCCAGTAAAAGTGTTAGTGGAATCCTTCATGTCAGTTTTGGCAGCGATCGCAGTTTTAGGTATCTTGATTGTCGTTCACGAACTCGGCCACTTCCTGGCGGCGAGACTTCAACACATCCACGTCAACCGCTTCTCCATCGGTTTCGGGCCCATCCTCTGGAAGTACCAAGGCCCGGAAACTGAATACGCCCTTCGCGCCTTTCCCCTGGGAGGTTTCGTGGGTTTCCCGGACGACGATCCAGACAGTACAATTCCGCCAAATGACCCGAATTTGCTCAAAAATCGCCCCGTGCTCGATCGGGCGATCGTCATTAGCGCAGGGGTAATTGCCAACTTAATTTTTGCTTACTTCCTGCTGGTGGTGCAATTGGGTACTGTCGGCGCGGCAGAAATGAACTACCTACCGGGAGTTAAAGTCCCGGAAGTCGCCGCAGAAGTCAGTTCGGCCGCGAAACAAGCGGGAATTCGATCGGGCGACGTTGTTCTGTCTGTTGACGGCAAGGAATTGGGCGCTTCCGGCGAAGCAGTCAAATTATTGGTCGCAGCAATCCAAGATCATCCCAACCAACCCCTAGCGTTGGAAATTCAGCGCCAAGAACAAAAATTTGTGGTGACAGTAACTCCTGAAGAGTCGCCCGACGGCAAAGGTCGCATTGGCGTGCAGCTAACTTCTAACGGCACTGTGGTGCGACAGAGGGCCGGATTTGTAGAGGCGTTTAGCAAGGCCGCCAAAGAATTTGAGCGCATTGTGGTGCTGACGGTTCAAGGTTTCGGGCAGTTACTTAGCAATTTCAGCCAGACTGCCGACAAGTTGTCCGGGCCTGTGGCGATTGTGGCGATTGGTGCAGGGATTGCCAAATCGGATGCTGCCAGTTTGTTTCAGTATGCGGTGCTAATTAGCATCAATTTGGCTGTGATTAATATCTTGCCTTTACCTGCTTTGGACGGCGGTCAGCTAGCTTTTCTGTTAATAGAAGGACTGCGGGGCAAGCCTCTGCCGAACCGCATTCAGGAAAATGTCATGCAGACTGGTTTGGTGTTGTTGCTGGGTTTGGGAATTTTCTTGATTATTCGCGATACTGCTAATTTGGCTGGGTTTGATTTGCGAAATTTCATGCAATAGTAAATGAAGGAAGAGGGAAGAAGGAAGTTCGGCAACGGATTCTGTAACGGATGTAACGGATGTAACGGATGTTAGGAAGAAGGAAGAATTATCCCTACTTTTCCCTTTTCCTATTTTCCTATTTTTCCCTCTCCTTTTTTTCCTCCGCAAGCGAGGCAGAGCCTATGGATATCGATTCCCGGGCAGAGCCTGGAAGTTAAAAATAAATGACTAATGACTAATGACTAATGACTAATGACTAATGACTAATGACTACTGACTAATGACTACTGACTAATGACTAAAAAGTTAAGTTTAAAACAACGATCGCTCGAAATTCTGGTTCGCCTCAAACGCCTCTATCCCGAAGCTCCTTGCACTCTCAACTACGAAACTCCCGTGCAGTTGCTGGTGGCGACGATTCTCTCGGCTCAGTGTACGGACGATCGAGTAAATCTGGTAACGCCGGCTTTGTTTAAGCGTTTTCCCGATGCGGTGGCTTTGGCAAATGCTGATTTAGAAGAATTGGAAAGTCTGGTGCGATCGACTGGTTTCTACCGCAATAAGTCTAAAAATATTAAAGGTGCTTGTCAGGCGATCGTCAATAAATTTAACAATCAAGTGCCGCAGCGGATGGAACTGCTACTAGAATTGCCCGGAGTTGCCCGCAAAACCGCTAATGTTGTTCTCGCTCACGCTTTTGGTATTAATATGGGCGTGACGGTAGACACTCACGTCAAACGTTTGACTCAGCGTTTGGGATTGACCGAACATACCGATCCTATAAGGATCGAGCGGGATTTGATGATATTGTTGCCGCAGCCGGATTGGGAAAATTGGTCGATTCGGTTGGTTTATCACGGCAGGGCAGTTTGTAATGCGAGAAATCCGGCTTGCAATATTTGCGAACTTGCAGATTTGTGTCCTTCTGCTAATAGTTTGGTGTTGCACCAAGGTTAAGTACAGGCAAGATGCCTGTACCACAAAAATGTTGAGTTATTGTGGAACAGGCATCTTGCCTGTTGCTAAAAATGTTGAGTTATTGTGGAACAGGCATCTTGCCTGTTGCTAAAAATGTT
>NZ_JAUBOX010000079.1:0-36908 GCF_036700445.1 Microcoleus sp. T3_B1 | reverse complement strand
CGGCCTAAACCTTGCCCCCCTTTTCCTCTCGCCACTGACCTGACTACAGGTACAGTGGGAGTCTCCAAGGGGGAATACAGATGAATGAAGTTTTAGATTTTTGGTTTGGTCGATCGCACTCTCCTGAGTTTGGCAAAGTCCACAAGAAATGGTTTGAAAAAGATGCGGATTTTGATGCCCAAGTGCGCTCGCGCTTTCTGCCGCAATACAAACTAGCCGCCTCCGGTAAACTCGACTCATGGCAAGATTCCCCCGACAACTGCCTCGCATTAATTATACTGCTAGATCAATTTCCGCGCAATATGTTTCGCGGAACGCCTCAAGCATTCGCCACAGACAGCAAAGCTTTAGCCACCGCCGAATACGCTGTTAATAATAAATTCGATCGCCAATTGCTGACTGTACAAAAATTATTTGTTTATCTGCCTTTTCAACACAGCGAAAATTTAGAAAACCAGCAAAAATCTGTCGAACTATTTCGCCAACTCAGCGGCGAACCTGACAGCGATTCACTCATTGAATACGCGATGCAGCATTTAGAAATAATCGAGCGTTTTGGGAGATTTCCGCACCGCAATCAAATTCTCGGCCGCGAAACAACTCCCGAAGAAGCCGAGTTTCTCAAACAACCCGGTTCGGGATTTTAAAGCGCGATCGCAAAACCTCGATCGTTCTGATATATTCGAGACTTGTAGAGGCGGTTTTAGCGCGCAATCAGAACCAACAGCCATCTCTTTACAAAACCCGCCGCAACCCAGCGAATCTCAAATTGAATAGTGAAATTATGTCCGGTCGAGCGACCCCGATTTTGGTAGGGGCGGGTTCACCAACAATACCTGCCAATAATTGACCATCTCAAAAACCCGCCCCGACCGGGATATTATGGTTAATCGATCGGACATGATATGAAATTAGAAAAGAAGATAAATTCTTGATTCAACAAAAAGTATACGAGGGTGAAGAATTTATCGATCGCCCAATCCTCAGCGGCGATACTGCACCCGATAAATCCGGTTATTCGCTTCCTCAGTAAACAGCAAACTCCCGTCAGGTAAAACCAGCAAACCAACCGGCCTCCCCCAAGTTTTCGGGCCCGACGGATCTGTGAGAAAACCAGTCAGAAAATCCTCATAATAACCTTGAGGGCGTCCGTTCCCCGCATTAAAAGGTACAAACACGATTTTATAACCAGTTCCAGCGTTCCGATTCCAACTGCCGCGAAACGCCACAAATGCGCCGTTGAGAAATCTTTTGGGAAACGTTTTGCCGTCGTAAAACTGAAGCCCCAAAGCGGCCGAGTGCGCCTGAAACAGCACGTCTGGCATTAATGTTTTAGCAGCTAAATCAGGTCGATCGCTATTGCCATTTCTGGCGTGGCGCGGGTCGAGCAAATTCGGCTTAAAATAAGTGTAAGGCCAGCCGTAAAACTCACCTTGACGAATTCTTGTCAAGTAATCCGGCACCAAATCATCTCCCAAACCGTCGCGTTCGTTGACAGTCGTGTAGAGTTGATTGGTTTTTGGGTGAAAATCCAATCCTACCGGGTTTCGCAACCCAGAAGCAAAAATTTGCTGGTTCTTGCCGTCCAAATTCATGACTTGAACAGACGCCCTCGGCAGCGGTTCGACATCGGCATTAGACTGCGATCCAACTGAGACGAAAAGCTTGCTATTGTCGGGGGAAACGACAACATTTCGCGTCCAGTGTTGGTTGTATCCACCGCCCGGTAAATCGGCAATTTTTTGACCAGTACCTGTCAATTGTTCCTGCCCTTTTGTGTAGGGAAATCGGCGGACTTCAGCGGTATTTCCGAGGAAAAAATAGCGATCGGCAAAAGCCATGCCAAAGGGAATATTTAACCCGTTTTGGGCACTTGCAAAAGTCTTGCGAACCTCAGCAACCCCGTCGCCGTTGGCATCTCGCAACAGCGTAATCCGATTCTGCCGGGTTTCTGTTACCAAAACATCGCCTGTAGGCGTCACAGCTAGCCATCGGGGAGCGTCTAAATTGTCAGCAAAAACGTTGACGACAAAGCCAGGAGGCACTCGCAGCACTGGCGATGCGGGAATTGGTATTACTTGAGGAGGTTTTGAGGCGCTTTCGCTGGCTCCTGGCTGCGGCAAAGCAGTTGCAAAAATACGGATTGGCTGCGGCGACAGCGGTTTGGTCGGTACAATTTGATTTGTCCCAACATTTGTCACCGGTGCACGGGAGGGAATTTGCGACACGGCGCCGTTGTCGCCCACAGCAGGGGCGATCGCATCTGTAGCTCGATCGCACGCAATCATCGGCAACAGCAGAATTAGCAGCAAGAAATGCAGGTAATACATAGCAGCGATTTCTCCACAATTGCTGGACAATTCTATTATTCTAACTGCTATTAAACAGCTAAGCCACCGCGCAGGCGGTGGCTTAATTTTATTTACTGATACCAGTTGTACAAAACAATGCAATTGTAGGCCAGCGATCCAAACCTTGAGCTCGATCAGTCAATCGATTTTAGATTTTAGATTTTAGATTTTAGATTTTAGATTGAAGAACGCGACCCCACGAATGAATCCGGGGGCCCCGGATCAAATTGCTTGATTGTCATTGCCAATTCCCAATCGAAAATCCAAAATCAAAAACCGAAAATAGTATAGCCTAGCTCTACCAAAGTCCTCTCACAGGAGCCGGACGAGGAGCCGGAGCCGGAATTGGACGGGGAGCCGGCATCGGAGCCGGACGAGGAGCCGGACGAGGAGCCGGACGCGGTGGCGGTTCTGGAGCCGGACGCGGTGCTGGTGCTGGGGTTGCGGGACGAGCAACCGTTGTGGCTACGACCTTATAATCGGGGATCACCGCGATATTTTGTATCTGAGATCCGGCGACGGTGGCTCTGACTTTCATTCCCGGTACTAGGCCAATAATTCTCAGGACGCATCTTTGAATCCTGAGAGTCCTGTACGGCGCGTTTTCTTCGCGAATAGTTACTACATCGCCGACAATATCTTTGACAAAACCGACAATGGTTGTAGTGTTTGCTGTGGTGGTGGTCTGCGTTTGGGCTATTTGATTTGCAGGGTTAGCCATCGCAGGATGTACTGAGACCGCCGAAATTAGCACCGACAGTGTTGCACCTGTCAATAATTTGATGTTCTGAAGACGCATTGAAACCTCACATTAACTGCTATTCAGGGTTGGGTTTGCTTCCGCTGCACGAAAGTCCCAACTTCTATACCTAATCCAGTTTAATCCCCAGAGTAGGAAATTTATGACAATCTCAAAAAAAGATTATCGAACAAGTATTGAAAGACTAAATTTTACATCATAAGTTCCCGATTTACAACAAGTTCAGCGGTTTGCATCTCTAGAGTGTTGCCGTGATATATTGAGTTTATTCGAGCGACCGTAGCAGTTTTTTTCCGCAGACCTAACTGTTGCTGGGAGGAACTCTACCCAAAGACAGATTGTGCTTGCCGGATACTGCAGCGCCATAGTTTGAATACTCGATCGCCCGCTGGTCATTGCTAAAAAATCAAATTAGTCGGAGGTAAAATTTAATCATTTTCTGGCAAGATGTACGCCTAAACCGGGTTTTGTAACGACATTCTATTGCGGAACTCGACTGAGCAGCTTATAAAAACCTTGTTGTTTTGGTATTATTGCCTAAGCTTTGTGTTGAGTTACAAGTGATCGGTGGTGGAATTTCAACTAAAAACTGTGCAGCGCAGTTGCCGTCATTCGATTTTAGATTTTAAATTTTAGATTTTAGATTGACACCACGGATAAATCCGGGGGCTTGAGGATGCAAGGATTTTGGATTTGGGATTGATTCCACGGATAAATCACGTGGCGGGTACCACCTTTGAAATTCTTGGTCAAAAAGCCATATCAAAATTTTTCGGATCGGGTGCGGTTGGCGGATAATTAGATAGGAACTTTGTAGGAACTGCTGGTTAGGAGTTTAGCGAACAAAAAAATGGTGAACAGCAAATTTTTATTTAATAAGCTAGTTGTGCTTAGCTTGAGTGCAGCCGCGCTGTCGGTGGGCATACAGCAGCAGGCGACGGCCGAAGTTGTGGCTAATTCAAGTAATAGTGCGATCGCAGCGCAGCGGCCCACATCCGAGACACAATTGCCGAATCTCGGAGCCCCAGAACTGCCGCCCTTGGGAGAACCATTTCGTTATCTTCCCCAGGAACCAAATCCTGCGGTAAATCCTATTGAGGAAGTGCGTTTAGTGCTGAAATTGCGAGAACGCCGCGTCTATGTTTACCGACAAAATAAGGTGCAAACCAGTTTCCCGGTTGCTGTGGGAAAAGGCGGGTGGGAAACTCCTACCGGCAATTTTAAAGTTATGCAAATGATCAAAGATCCCGTTTGGCAAAATCCTTGGACAGGAGAACTTATTCCTGCTGGGCCAGACAATCCATTAGGGAGTAGGTGGATGGGGTTTTGGACGGATGGCAAGAATGTGATTGGTTTTCATGGTACTCCGAATCCAGAGTCGATCGGGGGGGCGGCTTCTCACGGCTGTGTCAGAATGTTTGACAAAGACGCACAGGCTTTATTTGAGAAAGTCGCAGTTGGCACACCGGTGATTGTTGAGCATTAATTATTTCGAGGTTGGGGTGCATCAAAATATCCAGGAACAGGCAAGATGCCTGTTCCACAAAAATTCAATACAGGCAAGATGCCTGTTCCACAAAAATTCAATTTTCTTGTGGGGAGTAGGGGTTGGGCAGGAGATCCCGCCCATGAAAGACTAATTGATAATGCAGCTATTGGGTGAGTTAAAACTTACATTTTGCACCCCTCTCAGCAACAGGCTTTCCGGCCTGTTCCACAACAAAGAGTTATATCATGTCCGGTCGATTCCCTCCGCTTCGCTTCGCCCGAAATCAGGTAGGGGCGGGTTCACCAACAATATCTGCCAATAATTGACAATCTCAAAAACCCGCCCGGCCGGGATATTATGGTTAATCGATCGGACATAATATTAAATAGATTGCTGATATTTTTCCAGCAACTCCGGGATGTAATCGTAGCCATCAACACCGATCGCCGGAATGATATTCCCTCGACTTTTCGCCAAAGCTTGTTTAAAAGATTCCGCCCCCATTTGACCCCGCAAAATTGTCAACAAACCAGCCGATTGACGCCACTCCATCGCACCAATTTGCTCCAAAGTATACATCCCCAAACTGCCCGCAAATATCGCTTTTTCTAGTGAGTTGATTCTGTAATAAGCTTGAGCCAAGTAAGCCAAATTCAGACCTTGCAAATATAAATCCCCTGAGAATTGAGCCGCTTGCCAACCTTTGAGCAAATATTCGATCGCACCTTCAGCATTTTCCAGGGCGATTTTAGCAATACCGAGACTGCTGGAACAAAAAGCTTGACTTTGCCTGTCTCCCAATCTTTCCGATAGCAACAAACCTTGTTCCAAATAACCGATCGCACTCTCATAAACCTCTGGTTCCACTTCCTCCAACTGCCGCGCTTGAAACACTTCACTGTAACCCAAATTAGCGAGAGCATTTGCCTCGCCTTGTCGCTCTCCCGCTTGTCGTGCCATAATTAAAGCCCGCTGGCTGTAATTAATCGCTTCCTGATAATTTTTTTGAGCCACATAGTTGCGGCTGATGTGATTGAGATTGGCAACTTCGCAAGCTTTGTCTCCTTCGGTACGAGCAATTTCCAGCGCTTGCTTGTGCAGCAAGATCGATCGCTCGTAGGCCCCAGCCGCCTGCATCGAATAACCCAAAAGCGTCAGAATCCGAGCTTTTGCTTGAGTGCCTTCAACTCGGCGCAGCGGTTCGTCTAAATAATCCAAAGTATGCCGCAGAGCTTTACCATCAAAGGAAGCGAAAATCCCCCCGTAAAGTGGAAAGTATTCTCGCTGAGAAAAAGCGCGCAAAATTTGCAAAGTTACTTGAAAACAAGCATTTGCCAACTGCTCGCCGCTCTTGGTAGAATTATTAAACCCACTAGCTAGCTGACTCCAAATTACCGCAAAAGTAATGTAAGTAGAAATTGAAGCTTTTGTTGACACTTTGGAATCGTAAACTTGCTTGTCAAACCATGTCGCCAACGCCCGCTGCAAGCACTGCAAAATAATCGCCACTTCCACCAATATGCCTAAATCTAAATTCGATTGCTGGGCTGCGAATTGAACTACAGATTCACCGAGCGCAATAGTCTTCAAAAGAGCCTGGGGAAAGGGACTGTTAACTTTTTTTGCCCAAAAAGCCCAAGGCCCATTTTCTTCGGGACTACCGGCAAATCCTAGCTGCTGCGGCTGATAAATCCAGCCCACAAGTTCCGGTTCCAAACGCTGCCAAGATTCTAAACCTTTAGCGATGCCGACGGTGATTTGCTGCAAATCTTGTTCGGTTTCGGGATTAGAAGTTTGCAGCATTTGTTGGTGCAGAGATTTTGCCAATTGCTGCAATTGAGCGAGAGTCAGCGGATGTTCTTTATTCGGATCGATTACTTGTAATAATGCCAGGAGGCGGGCGTTAGATTCGGCGGTAACGATTTGTTGGATTGAGGATGCAATTGCGCGATCGACGCGGTTATCTTTCTGCCAGCGTTCCCATTCTCCTTGGATGGTTTTGAGCGCTCGGAGGCTGCGATTTGCCTTTGCTTGTTTGATTTCGTCTTTTTCATTTCTGAGTTGATTTTCGGCGGCATCAAGGCGTTCGCCGAAACAGCGTTCAAATATTTCGCCAGTACCGGTGCTAATGTCTTGCACCAGCATTTGATAAACTTGTTCTTTGGAGCGAATTTGACCTTTGAGGGTGATTTCGACAATTTTGTCGATTAGTGCTAGGTAGCGATCGCGCAGTGAGGTAGATTCAGGCATAATTTATTTTTAGTTAATAAGTTTTTATCGACACCGCAGACAGTATTTCGCGCTGCTACTTAATTTTACAGCTCATCTGGATTAATGCCCATTGCTCGCAGTCGATCGGCTAAACGATTTGCTCGCTCTCTTTCTGATTCAGCTCGTTGCCTTTCAAACTCGGCTCGTTGCCTTTCTGATTCAGCTTGCTGTCTTTCAATTTCAGCTTGCTGCCTTTCAAACTCGGCGCGTTGGCTTTCCAATTGAGCTCGCTGTCTTTCAAATTCTTCTGGAGTCAGAATCAAATTGCCATTAATATCATACCAGCGCAACCACAACCTTTGATTTTGCAGGAAAGCACCTTCCCACAAACCCAAACTTAACTGTATTTCCGGTATCCAAAATCGAGAACCTGTTAACACTTGTTCGCGGTAACGGTTGCCAATTAACCGAAATACCCTCAATTGGTTGTTGTATTTGCTAAAAACAAAGTAATAAGGAATCTTCAAAATTATTTCGTAAACCTGCCACTTAGTCGGCGGTTTGTTTGGTTCTGATTCTGTCAGTCCTAAATCTTCATCTTCCGTACCAGGTGACAGAAATTCGATCGCAATTAAAGGAGTTACTGCTTCGTCCCAAATCACGTAACTTTGGCGCAAGTCTCTGTCTTGGTAAAATCTCGAAACCCCCACAACTAAATACCAATCGGGTCTTTTGTACCAATTGGGATGGTTGGAGTCGTAGTATAGATTGAGATCGCTGGCCGAGAAGAGGCGATCGGGTGGATAATTAGAGGGGAGGCAGCTATCGCACAAAAGTTGTGCTTGCCACCGATGATATTCGTCAGGCAAACCTGGTTCCTCCGGGTCTTCACTGGGTAGATCGTACATCGTAGGGAGGACTTTTGTCTGGGAATGCTGCGAATCCGGTACGTACATCGTCATAAGATTACCCGGGCGAGACGGCTTGAGGAGATTGAAGCGGTACGGCAATTGTAATATTATAGCGCGATGTGATTTCTTGCTGCAGAAAGTCGGTATCTTTTGCACCGGGAATTTTATCGAGATAGCAATTTTTTACTGCTAACAGAAAGCCTGCGATCGCTTCTGATGAATTTGGGGAGTCGGCTACCTTCAATAAATATTGCCATTAACTCTCATCTTGGTCGTTAATATCTAGCGGTGCAATCGCTGAGTTTATCCTCTGTTCCGCTGCGGTTTATTGGGTTTAAATAGTGCAGCCTTAACTCAAAAAAATTAGCTGGTGAATGGCCGTCTGTTGTGCCTTCTTTCTTGGCAATGAGTGGGTTGCCAGAAAGTTGGGCTAGCAAAACGGTGATGTTTCTGTCGCGGGCTATTTCGGTTTTAAGGTTTCGTAGATTTTGAGCAGCCGCAGTGGGTTGATGGCAAAGTTTCCCAAGAGGACAAATATGTAAATTCCCCAGATGTAGGCATTTTTGGGAAGTGATTTGATGAAGGGGCGATTGCTTTGTTCAGCTTTGAGAGCATTGATGTATAGCCTTTCTCAGAAAGATGAGGTACTCATGGGCATAGGGCATAGGGCATAGGGCATAGGCCTCCGTGGGCATCCTCACCACGCTTGAGAACCGCTATATACACGGAGATTTGCGATCGTTGTTTGTGACAAATTAGCTTTAGGTTCATCCAAAATTTTTAAGGCTGATTCTAGGTTTGATACAGCCTGATTTAACTCCGGTGAAGTTAGCGTCTTTGCTTTTTCTTGAAGGTGAAGAGCAATACTTAGCAAGACAGGGGCCGCAGGGCTACGCACATTTGCATCGGAGTCTTTCAGCAGCGGAACTAGCTGCGGCACAACAGTTTTAGCTTCTGCACCAATCATCCTCAAAGCAGAGGTTGCACTACCTACGCACATTTGGATTGGAGTCTTTCAGCAAGACAATTAGCTGCGGCAGTGCAGTTTAAGCTTTTGCACGGATTTTATTCAAAGCAGAGGCTGTACTACTACGCACATTTGGATTGGAGTCTTTCAGCAAGACAATTAGCTGCGGCAGTGCAGTTTTAGCTTCTGCACCAATCATCCCCAAAGCATTGGCTGCACTACTACGCACAGTTGCATCTGAGTCTTGAAGCAGGGAAATTAGCTGTGGCACAGCAGTTTTAACTTCTGCACGCATCCTTGCCAAAGCATAGTCTGCACGGCTACGCACAGTGGCATCGGAGTCTTTCAGCAACAGAATTAGCTGCGGCAGTGCAATTTTAGCTTCTGCACCGATACTTCCCAAAGCATTGGCTGCACGGCTACGCACAGTGGCATCGGAGTCTTTCAGCAACAGAATTAGCTGCGGCACAGCAGTTTTAGCTTCTGCACCCATCCTTCCCAAAGCATAGTCTGCACGGCTACGCACAGTTGCATCGGAGTCTTTCAGCAACAGAATTAGCTGCGGCAGTGCAATTTTAGCTTCTGCACCCACCGACACATCTGAGTCTTTCAAGGTTTTGACAAAGGCAGGAATAGCAGGAAAACCAATTTGTCTTAGAACCTCAGCAGCACTCTGGCCGACTGACAAATTCTGATCCTGCAAAGCTTCCATCCAATCAGGGATGGCGGGTTCACCTATTTTTCGTAACAGCTTAATAGCTGCATCAAGTGCCGTTTCATTGTTACTCTTTAACTTGTCGGTGAGGGAGGCAATCTGTTTGGGATTAGCTGTGGGTTCCTCCCCAATTCCACCCGCAGCATTGCGAGTCAACAGCAAAGGCGATGTGAAAGATAGAAACGAGAGGGCAATTACGGCAGCTAATCTTTGTCGGCAGTGCTTCGTCATGGGCTAGAATCCTTGTGTTTGATGAGCCGTCTCAGCCATTGGAATAATTGTGTATACATTCTCATCAAACTGTTTCAGGACTCCGGGGCATCTAAATTTGTGCTTGTCCGTGGTGAAATCGATCGCCCTAAATACTGCTTGAAAAGGGGGACTTTAAGAACATTCGGCAGTCTAAGGCATAATGAGATATCTTATATTCGTTCTATGATGTGTTTATGATTTCCGAACCCCTTACCCTCTCAACAAGCAATCCTGTTTTAGCAGCCAAAGGATTAACTCGTCGTTTTGGTGGTTTAATTGCGGTAAACGACGTATCTTTCACAGTTCAAAAACACGAAATTTTTGGATTAATCGGCCCTAACGGCGCGGGCAAGACAACTCTATTTAATCTCATGACTGGACTGATACCTGCTTCTAGTGGCAACCTGATTTATCAAAATGAAAATATTTCCCAATTGAAGCCTTATCAAATTGCCAATAAAGGTATTGCCAGAACTTTTCAAAATATCCGGTTATTTGGGGAACTTTCTGCTGTGGAAAATGTGGCGATCGCCCGACACATCCATAGTCGATCGGGCAATCCAGTTTTATCGGTGCTGGCGGGGATTTTCGGCTTGCCAGCATCTAACGCAATGGAACGCACAACCCAGCGGAAAGCCTTAGAATTGTTGGAGTTAGTCGGATTGGGCGATCGCGCGGGCGAACAAGCCAAAAACTTGTCCTACGGCGACCAGAGGCGCTTAGAAATTGCCCGCGCTTTAGCCCTAGAACCGCAAATACTCTTGTTAGATGAACCGGCAGCGGGGATGAATCCCAATGAAAAGCACAAATTAAGCGAATTTATCCGCGAAGTACGACAACAATTCAATTTAACTGTAATATTGATCGAGCATCATGTACCGCTAGTTATGGGATTGTGCGATCGCATTGCCGTCTTGCATTTCGGTCAGCTTATTGCCTTGGGCGAGCCTGCTGTTGTGAGGAATGACCCGGCTGTGATTGAGGCTTATTTGGGAGATGAAAAATAACTAAGGAAACCCGGCGATTGGAAATCGCGTCTACACAAACAATGTCCGCCTACGCGGACTAAGAGTAATATTAAAAAATCACATATTGCACCATTATTACACATTCTGTAGGGGCGGGTTCACCGACAATAATTGCCTAAAAATAACAATCTCATAAACCCGCCCCCACCCAACGGTAAATCGGAATCTACCTCAAAGTCACAGAAAATGCACGAAAGCCCACCCAAAATATCTCAAAATATCCTCTTAGAACTCAAGAATCTTTCGGTAAATTATGGTGGCATTCAAGCCATACAAAATATTAATCTCACGATTAATGCAGGCGAGGTTGTCAGTCTCATCGGTGCCAACGGTGCGGGCAAAAGTACCACATTGAGAGCGATTTCTAAAATAGTTAATTTGCGACAAGGACAAATTATTTATAACGGGCGCGACATTAGCCGCCGCCAAGCTCACGAAGTTGTGAAATTGGGAATCGCCCACAGTCCAGAAGGGCGGCGGGTTTTGGCGCAGCAAACGGTGTTAACTAACTTAGAATTAGGGGCCTATATTCGATCGGACTCGGCGGCAGTAAAAGCCGATTTAGAGCGCCAATTTGAGATATTTCCGCGCTTAGCAGAAAGACGCCGCCAGCTAGCAGGAACCCTCAGCGGCGGGGAACAGCAAATGCTGGCGATCGCCCGCGCGTTGATGTCGCGCCCCAAACTGCTACTATTAGACGAGCCTAGTTTAGGCTTAGCACCCGCGATCGTCAAAGAAATTTTCGGAATTATTCACAACCTGCGTTCCACAGGCGTTACAATCCTTTTAGTCGAACAAAACGCCAGTTTAGCACTGCAAATTGCCGATCGGGGTTACGTGCTAGAAGCTGGTAACATTACTCTCACAGGTATGGGAGCGGAGTTGCTAAACGACGAGCGAGTCAGGAGCGCATATTTAGGATGACTTGGTTAATTTTAGGACTCTTGACCGCTTTTTTTGAAGCCGTCAAAGACGTTTTTGGGAAACAAAACCTCAAAAAAAGTGACGAATATGTCGTCGCTTGGTCTCTCTCATTTTTTTCAGTCATCTTTTTGATTCCCTGGGTATTATATACAGGAATTCCGCCATTAAACTCTCAATTTTGGCTTGCCCTATTAATCGGAGGTAGCATCAACGCTGTCACATCCCTCCTCTACATCAAAGCCATCAAAGTATCAGATTTATCCCTAACACTACCGCTGGTAGCTTTGACACCATTATTCATGTTGGTAACTTCACCGTTAATTGTCGGTGAATATCCCCAACTTTTTGATTATATTGGCATTTTACTAATCGTAGGAGGCTCTTATTTATTAAATATAAAAGAGAAATCAAAAGGATATTTAGCCCCATTCAAAGCACTGCTGAATGAACCAGGACCCAAATTGATGTTAATCGTCGCATTACTATGGAGTATTGCCTCAAATTTTGACAAAATAGGAGTTACAAATTCATCCCCTATTTTTTGGGTATTCTCTTTGTTTGGTACAATCAGTGTCTTGCTACTGCCAGTTTTATTGCACAAAACCCCAAATTCAGGGCGAAAAATTCTCAAACAATTACCAATGCTAGCTGCTATGGGGTCTTTCAATGCTATTGGAGTGCTTTTTCAAATGCAAGCTTTGACATTAACTTTGGTAGTGCAAGTGATCGCGATTAAGCGTACTAGCGTGTTAATGGGTGTATTATTCGGTCATTTCATTTTTAAGGAAAAAGATATTCAACAAAGATTATTAGGGGCCGGAATCATGATTTTGGGAGTTTTATTTATCAGTTTATAGTTTGAGATTTCCGGGACTTTGACCACGAATTTATTGAGGGTATTCGCCACGTGATTTATCCGTGGAATCAATCCAAAATCGAAAATCGAAAATCACTTATTGCCCCCGCATTTATCCGTGGGGTAAATCTAAAATCTAAAATCTAAAATCTAAAATCGATTGACGCTCATTCTCCCCCCGAATGTAGGGGCGGTGCCTCCGTGCCCGCCCTCTCTCGGTTTGCCGGGAATGTCCGGGTTGGGAAACACGCTCTAGCCTCTATTTATGTATAAGTCATGTTATACTCAAGGCGATCGCACTTTCTCTCACTATTTATTAAAATAAAAAAAATTAATGCACAAAATAGCAGCCACGCCCGGAGGTTGGAACCCTCAATCAGAAGGAGTAATTTTTATTCAGCAAACCCCTGCACCAATAGTATTTATTAGTGCTGCTGACACCGACATTCAAACTCTCGCAGCCGCCGCATCCAAAATGCCGGCAAATTTTCCCAAAGTGCGCGCAGTAAATCTGCTTCAGTTGCAGCAACAACTAACAATTGATACTTATGCAGAGGAAGTTTTAGAACGCGCAGAGGTCATAATCTTAAGACTGTTAGGAGGGCGTTCTTATTGGTCTTACGGCTTAGAGATTCTGCGGGAAACAGTGCAGAAAACTAACGCAGCACTGATTGTAATGCCGGGAGAAGACAGTCCCGATCCCGATTTAATCAGCCATTCCAATGTATCGCTGTCAGCAGTCAATAAACTGTGGCGCTACTTCACAGAAGGCGGAGTCCAAAACTTTGTTAACGCACTCAAATTTGCCGCCGATACTTGCCTGAAAACTGCTTATAATCCACCGCTACCTCAAACAGTCTCCCGCGTCGGAATTTATGATTGGATCGGGCGCGGGGAGGAGTGTTTTGAAACTTTACCACCAGATTCAGATCCCCCTAAATCCCCCTTAATAAGGGGGACTTTGACCGCTTCTTGCCCCCCCCTTATTAAGGGGGGCAGGGGGGGATCTCCGGGTTTACCACCAGATTCAGAGCCCCCTAAATCCCCCTTAACAAGGGGGACTTTGACAACTTCTTGCCCCCCCCTTATTAAGGGGGGCTGGGGGGGATCTCCGGGTTTGGAAACACTCCCTAAAGGGTACGGCGAGGGCGGGCACGGGGGCACCGCCCCTACGGTCGGAATATTATTTTATAGAGCTCATTACTTATCAGGAAACTTAGCACCAATTGATGCACTTTGTCAAGCTCTATCTGAGCGAAACTTAGTCCCCGTTCCCGTCTTTGTGTCTTCTTTGCGGGAACCAGATTTGCAAATAGAATTGCTGGAATATTTCCAACCTAAGGAATCAGAACCAATTCAATTATTGCTCAACACCACAAGTTTTGCAGTCTCCGGTTTCAGCAATCAAGAACCGGAACAAAACAGCTTAAAATCCTTAGACGTTCCCGTATTGCAAGCAATCTTCAGCGGTGGCGGTTTGGAACAGTGGGAAACGGAACTTCAGGGACTTTCGCCCCGCGATGTGGCGATGAATGTAGCATTGCCAGAAGTAGACGGAAAAATCATTACTAGGGCTGTTTCTTTTAAAGCCGTACAGACTTGGAACAGCGAATTAGAAACAGATGTAGTAGGCTATGTAGCAGCGGGCGATCGCATTTCATTTGTAGCAGATTTAACCGCGAATTGGGTGAAAATGAAACAAACCCCAGCCGCCAACAGACGCATCGCCATAATTCTGGCAAATTACCCCACTCGCAACGCCCGCTTAGCCAACGGGGTCGGCTTAGATACCCCCGCTAGCTGTGTCGAAATCCTCAAAGCTATGCAGCAAGCTGGCTATCAAATTGAAAACATCCCGGCTAGTGGCAACGAGTTAATTGAACTCCTGACTTCCGGCGTGACAAATGACCCCGAAGGACGCGAATTGCGGCCTGTTCATCAATCTTTGGATTTGGCAGAATATGAAGAATATTTTGCTAGTTTGCCGCAGGAAGTGCAAGATGGAATTTGTAAAAGATGGGGGCTTCCGGGAAGCTATGCACAAGATTTTATAAGTAACAATAGGTCTTTTCCGATTCCGGGAATTCATTTCGGTAATGTATTTGTAGGAATTCAACCATCGCGGGGATACGAACTTGACCCCGCGTTAAATTATCATGCCCCAGACTTAGAACCAACTCACAATTATCTAGCTTACTATTATTGGTTGCGAGAAAAATTGGGAATTGACGCTATAATTCATGCTGGAAAACACGGCAACTTAGAATGGCTTCCCGGTAAAAGTATAGCCTTGTCTAACAAATGTTATCCAGAAGTAGCATTAGGCGCGATGCCGAATTTTTATCCCTTCATTGTCAACGATCCGGGGGAAGGTTCCCAGGCAAAAAGACGATCGCAAGCTGTGATTATCGACCACCTGACGCCGCCGATGACTCGCGCCGAACTCTACGGGCCTTTGCAACAGTTGGAAACCTTAATCGACGAGTATTGCGAAGCCCAAAGTTTAGATCCGTCCAGATTGCCCATGATTCGCGATCGCATTCTCGCCCTCACCAACAAAGAAAACTTAGATAAAGACTTAGGAATACAACTAAATAAATCAGAATTTACAGAATTTATCACCCGCACAGATGGCTATCTTTGCGAACTCAAAGAATCCCAGATTCGTGACGGATTGCACATTTTCGGGCAGTGTCCCGAAGGTAGACAGTTGAGAGATTTGATAATTGCGATCGCCCGCCATCCCACCAACGGGCGATCGGGCTTAACCCGCGCCCTAGCAGAAGACTCAGGCTACGATTTCGACCCCTTAACCTGCGATCCAACGTCGATAATTCAGCACCGCACAGCAGGCGATTTAACAGCCGAACTCGAAGAAAAAGCCGCTGAATTAGTAGATAACTTAATCGAAAACATCCGCGTCAATCCGCGTTCATCTGCGGTCACAAATTCCCAAATAGGAGAAGCAACCCAACAAGAATTAGAGTGGATAAATAACTATCTTTTACCTTCCCTCCTCCAAACAAACCAAGAAATTACCAACCTTTTGCGCGGACTAGATGGGCGGCACATACCAAGCGGCGCATCCGGCGCACCCACCCGCGGCAGGCCAGATGTATTGCCCACAGGTCGCAATTTTTACTCAGTAGATATCCGCGCCATTCCCACAGAAACCGCATGGAGAGTTGGCAGAGTTGCTGCTGAAACTTTAATCGAAAGATACACCCAAGAAAACGGCGAATATCCGAAAACTTTGGGTTTGTCAGTGTGGGGAACATCCACCATGCGGACGGGGGGAGATGACATCGCCGAAGCCTTGGCGCTGATAGGAGTTCAACCAGTTTGGGATGGCCCTTCGCGCCGGGTTGTAGATTTTGAAATCTTGCCAATTTCTGTTTTGGGGCGGCCGCGAGTTGATGTTACTTTGCGAATTTCTGGCTTTTTCCGCGATGCTTTTTTTAATTTAATTGATTTGTTTGATAGTGCGGTAAAAGCTGTGGCAGATTTAGAGGAATCGGCAGAAAATAACCCTTTAGCAGCACAAGTTAAAAAAGAGATTTTGTATTGGGAATCTACAGGTTTGAGTCAGGAAGAGGCGCAAGGGCGATCGCAATTTCGAGTGTTTGGCTCAAAACCGGGTGCTTACGGGGCAGGACTTCAAGGCATAATTGAAGCTCAAAACTGGACAGACGACAGCGATTTAGCAAAAGCTTACATTAATTGGAGCAGTTACGCCTATACCTCCTCTAGTTCCTCAAATTTGCCGGGAGATGTAGCAGGAGTTAAACAGAGTGAATGGGGATGTTCTGCACCCGAAGCATTTGAACAACGCCTCGGTCAAATGCAAATAGTTCTGCAAAACCAAGACAACCGCGAACACGACATCCTCGACTCGGACGATTATTATCAATTCCAAGGCGGAATGACGGCCGCAATTCGCAATTTGCAAGGCAAAAATCCTGAAACCTATTTCGGAGATAATTCGATTCCTGAGAATCCGAAAGTGCGGCAACTGCGAGAAGAAATTGCGCGGGTTTATCGCAGCAGGGCTGTGAATCCCAAATGGATAGAAGGTGCGATGCGACACGGTTATAAAGGCGCTTTTGAAATAGCAGCAACTGTAGATTTTTTGTTTGCTTACGATGCTACGGCAAATTGTGTAGAGGATTTTATGTATGAAGGAATCGCAGAGGCTTACATTTTTGATGAGAAAGTGCAGGCATTTATTCAAGAAAACAATCCTTGGGCACTGCGAGATATGGCGGAAAGATTGCTAGAAGCTCGTCAGCGGGGGTTGTGGCAGAGTGCGAACCAGGATACATTGGATAAATTGAGGTCGATCGCCCTGCAAGCCGAAGCAGTCATCGAATCCCATACTGGTTTCTAGTCTGAACGGAGAAATGATAGAATTTAGTTAATATGCGAGGAATCAATGTTGCGCGATCTCACCATCCAAAATTATCGCTGTTTTAAAGATTTTCATATCGACGATCTAGCTAGGGTTAATCTGATAGTTGGTCAGAACAATAGCGGTAAAACTACTTTTTTGGAAGCCATTTATTTATTAGTCCAACAACAGAGTATTCAAGCTTTGTTTGATGTACTAAATGGCCGTGGCGAAATGAGCAACATAAAAACTCAACTTGCATCGGGCCAAGCAGTAAACCGCAGCAAGTATCAATTTGAACATATTTTTTACGGACATCAACTAACCCCAGATCGAAGTATTTACATTCAATCCCAGAAAGAAGAACAACTCTCACTCAAAATCCAAGCAAACCCTACAAACCAACAAGAGGTAATTCCGGTAGCTGAAGAACTAGAAACAAGATTTTTAGCATGGGAATTAATTGCTTACTACAATCAAAATTCCCGAGTCAAAATTTCACTGCTGCGCGATGCGACTATTGCTAATATTAGTAGTTTACTTTCGGTTCAATCAACAGAGATACATGATAACTCTTTGTCGCTTGTTGGAGCCAGCAAAGATAATTATAATTTAATCAAAACTACGGCAATAACTTTTAACAAAATGGCTGGGCTTTGGGATGCTATTACACTGACACCAAAAGAAGAAAGCGTAGTAGCAGCAATGCAAATCTTAGAACCAGATGTAGAACGTATTAGTTTTACCAGTAATCCCACTAATAACAGTGGTATTTTGATTAAAATTAGAGGACAGAATCACCCAATTCCTCTAGGCAGTATGGGAGATGGTATGCAACGAATTCTTAGTATAGCAATGGTAGCAGTCTCATCAGAGAATGGTTTTTTGTTGGTTGATGAAATTGATACAGGTCTTTACTATCAAACCCAAACTGATATGTGGCGATTGATATTTGAAACAGCACAGCGATTGAACGTTCAAGTCTTTGCAACTACCCACAGTTGGGATTGTATAGCCGCATTTCAAGAAGCCTTAGAACAGTCAGAAGATAGTTCTGTTGGCAAATTATTTCGCTTGAGCCGGCGCGGCGAGGATATTCGTGCAGTTGAATACACTCCCGATGAATTGTCCGTTGCAGTGCGCCAAAGTATCGAGGTGCGCTGATGCCAAAAGCACGAAAACCTCCTCAATCAAAACCTCAACAGTTATTGGTAGAAGGTAAGAATGACCGACACGTAATCTGGGCTTTGTGCCAGCAATATCAACTGCCAGAAACATTTTCCGTCGAAGTACCGCAAGAAGAAGGTAGAGAAGGAAGTACAGAAGGAGTTGATGCGCTGCTAAATGGCTTGCCAGAAAGATTGAAAGCAGAGAATTTACGCACGTTGGGAATTGTGGTAGATGCCGATCGCAATTTAAGTGGGCGGTGGCAATCTCTTAAAGATAAACTGAGTTCGATCGGCTATCGAGACATCCCGCAATCTCCCCCTCCCGAAGGCTGGGTTTGCACACCTTCAGATCCATACTTGCCTCGCGTCGGAGTTTGGTTGATGCCAAACAATCAACTTCCTGGAATGTTAGAAGATTTTGTCGCCTATCTCATCCCTCCTGGCGACACCCTGCATCCGAAAGCAGAAGCAATTTTACAAGAGATCGAACAAGCCGGACTTAACCGCTACACTTTAACTCATCATCCCAAAGCGCTAATCCACACTTGGCTGGCATGGCAGAAAACGCCTGCAATGCCGATGGGACAAGCAATAACAGCGCAGGTGCTCAGGTGCGATTGCCCGATCGCCTTAATTTTTATTGAATGGTTAAAACATCTGTTTGAGCTAATTGCTCGATCCGCCGAATAATGAGTAATATCTAGTAATGTTTCGCGATCGCTGAAAGCTTTATGATTCGCCGCTACATTGCTAGCATCAGCACCAGCATCCTCAAACGTACCTGCGCCGCAGCCGCTGTATTAGCCGTAACTTTGGGATGTTCGTCAACGAAGCCACCCAACACCGCAGGGCCATCGGGTTCGATCGAATCCACAGTCCTAGCGCAGTCGCCAACGTCTCTGTTAGCTCAAAACCCCAACAAAACCAGAAAATCCCTCAGCGTTCCCTCATGCCCCCAAAACGATGCCTTCACGGAGTCAGTTAACTTTGCCACCCAAGCTTCTAATTTGGCTCAATCAGCCAATTCAAAAGAAGACTGGGACGAAGTAGCCGCCCTGTGGGTGCAGGCCGTCGCCTGGATGCAAGCCGTTCCCCCCGGCAGTCCCAGGCGGGCTTTTGCGGAGAAAAAAGTGGTGGAGTACATGAGAAACCTGGTTTATTCCCAACAGCAAGCGGGCGCAAACGGATCGCAAGCCAGTACAGTCAGCTTCAGCAGCGATTTACTCAACGAACAACTCGAACTTTACCTATCCTACGTTGCTGCCGTCGGGCCACCAGATGTTTTGATTGTCGGCAGTTCCCGCGCATTGCAGGGCGTAGATCCCAAACAGCTAAAACAATCTTTGGCCCAAAGGGGCCGTCCGGGCTTAAAAGTATTTAACTTTTCAGTCAACGGTGCAACTGCACAAGTAGTTGACTTTCAACTGCGGCGGCTTTTGAAGCCGGATCATTTGCCTCAAATGATTGTCTGGGCGGATGGTGTGCGCGCATTTAACAGCGGCCGGGACGATCGCACTTTTAATTCGATCGTCGATTCTGAAGGCAGCCAACTTATAGCCGCAGGCGTTCGCCCCGAACTGCCGTCGGATGAACCGAATGTGATTCCCCAGTGTTACAGATTCCCGCAGCCCTGCGCTAAAAATACTTTCCGCAAAGCATTGGCATCTGTCGATCGACCTTTCACGGGCGGGCAAGACGCGCACCCCCTACTCCCCACAATCAAATTCCTATCTAGTGGAACGGGCATCTTGCCCGTTGCTAACACCCAACCCCTACTCCTCACAATCAAATCCCTCTCTAGTGGAACCGGCATCTTGCCCGTTGCTAACACCCAACCCCTACTCCCCAAAATCAAATTCCTGTCAAGTGGAACCGGCATCTTGCCCGTTGCTAACACCCAACCCCTACTCCCCCCAATCAAATTCCTGTCAAGTGGAACGGGCATCTTGCCCGTTGCTGAGAAGGCTGCAAGATATGACTTAAAACCGATCGCAGCAGATGCAGCAACCCAAAAAGCACAATTGATTCCAGTCTCGCGACGCACAACAGTAGCCATCCGACAACTCAACCAATTGGCAGATTCGATCGACTCCAACGGATTCATGGCTATGTCGGGCAAGTACAATCCCAACACTTATTATCGAGAACGCGCTTACGTTTCAGGCCAGTACGATCGCGACTACGAAAACTTCAACCTCGGAGGCAAACAAGCAACAGCCTTTAATTCAGTTGTAGCATTTACCAAAGCTCGCAAAATTCCCCTAATTTTCGTCAATTTGCCCCTCACCGACGACTACTTAGACGGAACTCGCCTGCGGGCAGAACAGCAGTTTCGACAGCGAATGCAGCAACTCTCGCGGCAAAAAGGCTTCGCTTTCCGCGACTTTTCGCAGCGGTGGCCGGGCCGCAATGACTATTTTGTTGACCCCAGCCACCTCAACCGCTTTGGGGCCAGCGCAGTTTCTAGCCTACTCGCTGCCGATTCCAGCATTATCTGGCCACGGCCCAAATCCAGCCGCAGCGACGGGTGAAGGAAGTTCGGCAACGGATTCTGTAACGGATGTAACGGATGTAACGGATGTAACGGATGTAACGGATGTCAGTCCGAGGGAAGTCGGAAGATGTGGAAATGCAGTCATAATAATATTTCTTATTCCCGGCTTTCTTTTTACCAGGCAAATCCTGGTAACGCAGATCCACAGGCTCTGCCTCGCAATGCTCAAAAATAGTTTAAAATCTAACCTGATGTCCAAAACCAATTTCTGCGATCGAACATTTTAAGATATTTCACTCAGCCTAAGATCTAACAATCAAAAATCCAAATATCGATAGATTGTGAGCTCACTCTAAAATCTAACAATCCAAAATCCAAAATCTAAAATCTAAAATCGATAGGTTGTGCAACTAAAACAAGTAATTATCGCCCACAAAGCCAGAGATACCCTCAGCCAGCGGTGGGCAGAACAGTGTGCCCGCCAATTAGAAAGTCGCGGGTGTCAGGTTTTAATGGGGCCGAGTGGCCCCAAAGATAACCCGTATCCGGTGTTTTTAGCTTCTAGTAACAGCCCAATAGATTTAGCGGTGGTGCTCGGCGGCGACGGTACTGCCCTAGCTGCGGCGCGGAATTTGGCTGCTGACGGCATCCCGATTTTGGCAGCGAATGTGGGGGGACATCTGGGTTTTTTAACCGAGTCTTTTGATGATTTCCAAAATACTGAGGAGATTTGGGACAGACTTTCGGAAGACAGGTATGCTGTGCAGACGCGGATGATGTTGCAGGCAACAGTTTTTGAGGGAAACAGAAGCAATCTCGAACCCCAAAGCGATCGATTTTTGGCACTCAATGAAATGTGTGTCAAACCTGCTTCAGCCGATCGAATGCCGAGCTGTATTCTAGAAATGGAAGTTGACGGCGAAGTAGTCGATCAATATCAAGGCGACGGTTTAATTGTGGCAACTCCCACCGGTTCGACTTGCTACACCGCATCTGCCAACGGGCCGATAATGCACTCGGGAATGGAGGCGATCGCAGTTACTCCGATTTGCCCTTTGAGTTTATCCAGTCGGGCGATCGTCCTGCCGCCCGGTTCAGTCGTCAGCATTTGGCCTTTAGCAGATTACGAACTCAGTACCAAACTCTGGACAGACGGCATTTTGGGTACTGCAATTTGGCCAGGACAGCGCGTAGACGTGCGGAAGGCGGACTGCGAAGCCAAGTTTATCATTTTGCGGGAAAACTATTCTTATTTCAACACTTTGAGGGAAAAACTTCACTGGGCAGGAGCCCGAATTCGGTACAGCAACAATCACCGCAATTAATCCGAATCATCGACCATTAATCATTAATCTGTAGGGGCGGGTTTTACCAACAATATTTGCCTAAAATCAATAATCTCATAAACCCGCCCCCACAAGGCGATAAATCGCAATTTACATTTTTATGCTTCGAGCGAAAGAAAGGTTGATCTGGGTTATTAGTTGTGTGGGGGCGGGTTTATATAGATGGTTTGCGGTCATTAAATATTATTCGTAAAACCCGCCCCTACAGGATGCTATTTTACAGGCAAAACCCACCTTACCCAACCCATAATCTCTGTACTTTGTTAAGATCGCTCAATATCTTGACAAACAGCCTAATCTATGCAGATTTTCAAAAAATCAACCCGACCTTTCAACCCTCAAGATACATATCCCTGTCCCGTGTGCCGCACCGGTCAAATTTCCACCCTAGCACTGATGGACGCCCTAGCTTGCAACTTCTGCCAGCACATTTATACCGCCAGCGTTGAAAGACAATCGCTCCAAATGGCCGATCGCCAACCGCCCGTAACTTGGCACTGGAACGGCAAACAGTGGATAGGAGCCCACCTCGAAGGCGTAGAATTCGGATGGCCCTACTTGGCAGCGGCTTTGGGTCTAATATTCCTTCCCACTACCTTGCTGGGACTTTCAGCTTACTATTTTCCCCCGGTTCCCGGCAGCCGGTTGTCGTGGCTGCCCCTAGCTTGGACAGGCTTAGCTTTTTTGTCCCATTTAGGAATCGTGCTGTGGTTGATAGGTGAATTTTATCAATTCCCGGTAGTAACTTACTTCAGAGCTTGGGGGCGCAGGATAAGCCGGCGCTAGCTTAAATGCTCTCTAACAGCCGATCGTCCTCGGACTTTGCACCGACATCGATCCAGGTAAAATTAGAGGCGATCGCAAAATTCAATTCCCAATCAGCACTGAAGCAGCTATAATCGTTAGCTATTCTAAATAGTCAAAAGCAAACGCATTGCGATTTGTGAGGAGAGCGATGAACATACTTGGAATCTCGGCGTACTATCACGACAGCGCCGCAGCCTTAATTCGCGACGGAGAAATTATAGCAGCAGCGCAGGAAGAAAGATTTTCCCGCAAAAAGCATGACGCCAGATTCCCTAAGAATGCGATCGCTTATTGCTTGAAAGAAGCAAAAATAGATTTGCGGGAAGTCGATCGAATAGTTTTTTACGACAAACCTTTAGTCAAATTCGAGCGCCTTCTCGAAACCTATTTAGCCTACGCACCCCAAGGTTTTCGCTCTTTCCTAGCAGCCATGCCGATATGGCTCAAAGAAAAGCTTTACCTCAAAACCATGCTCAAAAGAGATCTGGCAGCAATAGCAAACTGCAAAACAAATAAACTGCCATCTCTGCTATTTACCGAACACCACCAATCCCACGCAGCATCGGCATTTTTCCCCAGCCCGTTTCAAAAAGCAGCCGTTTTGTGCCTCGACGGCGTGGGCGAGTGGGCCACAACCTCAGTTTGGTTGGGAGACGGGAACCAACTTACACCTCAGTGGGAAATCGATTTTCCCCACTCCTTGGGTTTGCTTTATTCAGCTTTCACCTATTACACCGGCTTCAAAGTCAACTCTGGTGAATACAAACTCATGGGTTTAGCTCCTTATGGCGAACCCAAGTATGTAGACAAGATTCTCAACTATTTAATCGACCTCAAAGATGACGGAACTTTCCGTTTGAACATGGATTATTTCAACTATACAGTTGGCTTAACCATGACAAACAAGAAGTTTGACGAACTGTTTGAAGGGCCGCCACGTCAAGCTGAAGGAAAATTGACTCAGCGAGAAATGGACATTGCAGCTTCCATTCAAGTTGTTACCGAAGAAGTTGTTTTGCGGCTTTGCAGAACAGTTAAAAAAGAATTGGATGTGGATTATCTTTGTCTTGCCGGCGGCGTTGCTCTCAACTGTGTTGCTAACGGCAGACTCTTGCGGGAAGGTATTTTCAAAGATATTTGGATTCAGCCTGCAGCGGGAGATGCTGGCGGTGCTTTGGGTGCGGCTTTGGCGATTTGGTATCAGTATTACGAACAAACTCGCACTGTGAGCGCGAACTCGACAGCAAATAGTATAGAATCCCTCAAAACTGAACTTATCACTACAAACGCAGCGGTTGAGGAGAGGACTGAAGTTCTCACTGCAAACCAAGCGGTGGCAACTGTGGCGAAGTCTGTTGCTCATTTAACTTGTCACGACAAAATGCGGGGCTCATATTTGGGGCCGAGGTTTACTGACGCAGAAATTCTCGAATATTTGGATGCTGTCAAAGCCAGCTATCACCGATTGGAGGATGCCGAATTAATGCCGCAGTTGGCGGAAATTTTGGAACAGGGAAATGTGGTGGGATGGTTCCAGGGGCGGATGGAATTTGGGCCGCGGGCTCTGGGCGGTCGATCGATCATTGGCGATCCCCGCAGTGCTAAAATGCAGTCCGTGATGAACCTGAAAATTAAATATCGGGAATCATTTCGACCTTTTGCGCCGTCAATCTTAGCCGAACGAGTTGCGGATTATTTCGAGATTGACCATTCCAGCCCTTATATGCTATTAGTAGCACCTGTCAAATCCAGTCTCCGCATTCCCATGACTGCGGAACAAGAGCAGTTGTTTGGCATTGAAAAGCTCAACATTCCGCGTTCCGAGATTCCGGCTGTCACCCACGTCGATTACTCGGCTCGCATCCAAACTGTTCACAAAGAAACCAATCCTCGCTACTATGACTTAATCAGCCATTTTGAAAAGCGATCGGGCTGTTCTATTGTGGTAAATACTTCTTTCAACGTCCGAGGCGAACCCATTGTTTGCACTCCAGAGGATGCTTACCGCTGTTTCATGCGAACCGAAATGGACTATCTGGTTTTGGAAAATTACTTGCTTCCCAAGTCCGAACAAATTCCTTGGAAACAAGATGATGCTTGGAAAAATGAATTTGAACTAGATTAGTCATTAGTCATTAGTCATTAGTCATTAGTCATTAGTTATTAGTTGGAACGAATAACTAATAACTAATTCCCCATTCCCCATTCCCCATTCCCCATTCCCCATTCCCCATTCCCCATTCCCCATTCCCCATTTCTAATGAGCGACGAAATTAAAAAACTAGACAAAAAAGGCTTGCGCGATTTCGGGCTGCTAATTGGCGGCTTGATTGCAGTGCTGTTCGGTTTAGCAGTACCTTTACTGCGGCGGCATTCTCTACCTTGGTGGCCTTGGGCAATCTGCGGGGTGATGGTGCTGCTAGCATTGGTGGCGCCGAAATCGCTTAATCCCGTTTATCACGGGTGGATGCGCTTTGGAATTATTCTTAACAAAATCGAAACGCCGATCGTCCTAGGGATAGTTTTTTACCTGATAGTTTGGCCGATGGGAGTGATCAAAAACATTTTCGGCGAAGATGCCATGCGGCGAAAACTCAATCCTAAAATGGATACTTACCGCGTCCCAAGTAAAGCAAGAACAAAAGTTAGTATGGAGCGTCCTTTCTAAGTGTTTGAATCAACATTAGATTTTCTCAAAGATTTGTGGGCGTTTATGAAAGAACGCCAAAAGTATTGGCTGTTGCCGCTCATTGTGACTTTAGTCTTTTTGGGAGCTTTGATTGTATTGAGTCAGGGTTCTGTGATTGCTCCATTTATTTACACGCTGTTTTGAAATAATGAGCAAGTTGAAAGATTTGGGTGTCAATTTGGGTTTGACACTCGGCGGTTTATTGATGGGGGTGGTAATTGGTGAAATTGGATTGCGAGTGGCTAAAGTTGAGGGCTATCCAAAAATAGGAGATTTCGCAGACTCGGCGCCAACTCGTTTTCACACTTCCGATCAGAATTTGGGCTGGAAGCTGAAACCTGGTGTGTCGGGCGAGTGGAATGGGGAAGGTGCGAGTTTTGTGCAGGTGAATAGCGAGGGTTTGCGCGATCGTGAACATACAAAAGCAAAACCTCCAAATACTTTGCGCGTTGCGGTTTTGGGCGATTCTTTCACCGAAGCAATTCACGTACCTGTCGAACAAACTTTCTGGTCAAAATTGGAACGAAAGTTAGGCAACTGCGAAGCTGTTAAGGGACGGAAAAATGTTGAGGTCATGAATTTCGGGGTGCAGGGCTACGGTACTGCTCAAGCATTGATAATGCTGAGAAAAAAAGTGTGGGATTACAATCCTGATATTGTAATTCTTGCTTTTTTTATTGGCAATGATGTGATTAACAATTCGCCGCAATTGGAATATGACCTTTACCGACCATTTTTTGCTTATGATGCTAGCGGCAAGTTAGTGCCGGATATGTCTTTTCGCAATCGGGCGCCGATCGATCGCAACGAAAGAGCAGTTTCCTTCGTAGACCGAATGCCCAGTTTGATCGTCAACAACTCGCGCATTTTGCAGGTTATTAAAAAAGTAGACTTAGAAAGGAAAAAGCGCGAGTTATCTGAGGATTTTACCGCTTTAAGTACCCAAAACCTCAAGGAACCTCAGAATGCAGCTTGGCAAGAGGCTTGGAGGGTGACAGAGGGTTTGATTGTGACGATGCGGAATGAAGTCGTGCAGAAAAAGGCTGATTTCTTGGTTGTGACGATCGGCGATCCGATGCAAGTTAGACCGGATGCCCCGATGCGAAAAGATTTTATGACAAAGAACAACATTCAGGATTTGTTTTATCCCGATAGGCGGCTGGAAAAATTGGGCGCGCGCGAGGGTTTTCGGGTACTGAATTTATCCGAACAGATCCAAGGTTACACGGAAAAATATCAAGTCTGCGCCCACGGTTTTGAGAATTCTGTACCCTGTGGGGGTCACTGGAATGAACTCGGACACCGGCTGGCCAGTATCCTGATTAACCGAAATTTGTGCCAACAATTGAAGCAGTCTCAACTCCCCAAAAAACAACCGTAATCAGTCAAATTTCATGAAAGATGCAACTGCGCTCGAAAAAGGCAAAAATATATTAATTATAATCGCGGTTAATTTGGCGATCGCCTTTATTTGTCTGGAAGCTTTGTCGCTAGCTTTTTATTTTATCAACCAAAAGCAGTTTTTTTATACCCGAACTAAAGCCAAAGAAAAAGTAGTAGAAGATATTGAAAGGATCGGCATTAGACTTGATGAATCTATCGTAGAAAGACTGCACCCCCTTTTTGGGTATGTGCTAAAACAAGGTGCTTTCACTAATGAAAAATTAAAGTTAAAAGTCAACAAACAGGGTTTTTTTTCCCTCTACGAATATCCGGTTGTGAAAACCAATAAAAATCAAGTTATCATCGGAGTTTTTGGCGGTTCAGTTGCGAATAATTTTGCCGTTGCTGAATACGTAAATCGTCGATTGTCTAACAAATTGAAGACTTATCGAGAATTTGCCAACAAGGAAATTATTGTTTTAAATTTTGGCAACGGAGGCTACAAACAGCCGCAACAATTGTTAATTTTAAATTACTTTTTGGCTTTGGGTCAAGAGTTAGATATAGTCATCAATATTGACGGTTTTAACGAAGTAGCACTGTCAAATTTAAACAACAAAGCCCAAGTTGAAATAGGAATGCCCAGCGTTCAGCACATACAGCCGTTAACAGGTTTAGCGAGCAATAACTTGTCGCCAGAAGTGATGAGTTCCATAGTGAAAATTAACGAAACAAAAAAACAATTGAAAGCAGGTATTGACAAATTGCAAACTTGTCAACTTGCTTTGTGTCACGCTGTCACCTCGCTACAGGTGAAACAATTAGTCAACAATTACCAGCAAGCAGTGCTCAAGTACGATTCGCAAGTTAAACCATCCAACCCAGACACGGCAAATAGCAGTATAGTGTACATTCCCAAAGCTGACTCTGTTTTGCAGGATGCCGCTGCTTTTGACAAAATGGCATCAATGTGGTACCAATCGTCGATCGGGATGAATCAAATTTTATCAAGTAGAAAGATTAAGTATTTTCACTTTATCCAGCCCAACCAGTATTATCCTACTAAGCGAGCGTTTACCGCCAAGGAAAAGGAAATCGCGATTAACACAGAGAGTCCCTACATTGAAGGGGTGAAAAAAGGTTATCCGGTATTGTTGTCTAAAGTCGATGATTTGCAAAAAGCTGGGGTTAATGTTTTTAGCGCAGTGAATATTTTAGATAATACAAAAGAGACGGTTTACAAAGATGCCTGCTGCCACTATAATTCAGTCGGAGACGAAGTATTGGCAAACTATGTTTCTAGTTCAATTATTAAAGTAGTAAGAGAGTCGAAATAAAAGTTTATGAAAGATTTAAAATTCCTCAAAAACGGACAAGAAGTTCTCAAGATAACTTTGATTAACTTAGCGCTTTTACTGGTTTTCCTGGAACTCGGTTCCTTGGGATGGTATTTTGTCAAGCACAAGCAATTTTTCTATACTAGAGAAAAAGTGCAAGATAAGTCGGATTTAGGAATAAATTTAGAAGGAGTGCGGCTGAATCAGTCTATTGTGGAAAGATTTCATCCTTTTTTTGGGTTTATTCAAAAACCCAGCCGCGATTTTCGACCGGGTTTTAAAGTCAATAATTATGGGTTTATTTCTCCTTACGATTACCCTCTCAAAAAAACTAAAAATAATCAGTTTTTTATAGGAGTTTTTGGCGGTTCTGTGGCTTCTGATTATGCAATATTTCAAGTTCAGAATCAAATTTTACCTAAATACCTCAAACAGTTGCCCGGTTTAAAAGATAAAGAATTTGTAATTTTGTCTTTTGCAACGGGAGGCTACAAACAGCCGCAGCAATTATTAATTTTAAACTACTTTTTGGCTTTAGGTCAAGAATTAGATATGGTCGTCAATATAGATGGCTTTAATGAAGTAGCACTTTCTAACTTAAACAATAAAAATCACGTCGATTTGGCGATGCCAAGCATTCAGCATATTTTGCCACTGGCTAACTTCGCGAATAATAGCCTTTCTACTAAGGCTATGGAAGCAACTCTCAGAATTCAAGAAAATAAAACTAGGATTAATCAGGGTTTGGAACGTTTACAAAACTGCTCTTTAGCTGCGTGCGATGCTTTGACTTCTGTTTACGTTCAACATCTAGTAAATAACTATAAAGCAGATGTTCTTAAGTTTGAAGAAGAACAGACTAAACAACAAAAAGATGACAGTAGCAGCGTTATTTATATCAATACTAATAAGGCGGTTTTACCGGATTCAGTAGCTTTTGAAAAAATGGCATGGAATTGGGCAAAAAGTTCAATTTTTATGCACAAAGTGCTGTCAGCTAGTAATGTGCCTTATTTTCATGTTCTTCAGCCTAATCAATATTATCAGACGAAAAGGGTGTTTGGTGAAGCCGAAAAGAAGATTGCTTTTAACAAGGAGACTCCTTATGCTAAATCTGTAGAAATTGGATATCCGGCTCTTTTCAAAAAGTTTCCTAATTTGGAAAAAAATAATATTAATATATTGAATGGTGTAAATGTATTTGATGGGACTAAAGATGCTGTTTATGTAGATAGCTGCTGTCATTACAATAAAGCTGGGGAAGTAATTTTTAGTGATTATGTGGGCCGTTCTATTCTGGAAGCTTTGCGGAAGGAGGAAAGAAAAAAGAAGAATTGATATTATGTCTGGTTGATTCGTTATTGTACAATTTGCGAACTCGTAGGAGCGGGTAAACCTGCCAATATATAACGATAACCAACAATATATAAAAACCCGCCCCACTCACCAATAATTCACATCAACCTGATATTTATATTTAATTCCTAAATGTAGGTGATGATTTATCGTTGGGTGGGGGCGGGTTTTTGAGATTGTTTGTTTCCGGCGATGAGGGTTGGTGAACCCGCCCCTACGGGTATTATGTCGATGGATTAAAATTACATGGTTTTTAGTTTTGGGTTTTTGGCTGGCTGGGGGAGCGATCGCCCGCTGAGTCGATCGGCATTACCAAGACTTTATCAACTCGGTTCCCGTCCATATCGACTACTTCCACGCGCAAACCGTTCCACTCAAAATGCTCGGCTGCTGTGGGAATTTTGCCCAAATTTGTAATCACAAAACCGCCCATTGTGTGGTAACTTCCTTTGTGTTCTGCTGACAATTCTTCGATTCCAAATATCTCAAAAAAATCTTCGACTGCTAGCATTCCGTCTAACAGCCAAGAACCGTCTTCGCGCTGCACGGCTTCCGGCTCGTCAGCATCTTCAATCGAGGGAAAGTCGCCAACGAGTTCGACTAAAATGTCGTTGACTGTAACCAATCCTTGAATGACGCCGTATTCGTCTACTACCAAGGCAATTTGATTGCTAGATTGTTTGAAAAGTTCTAATACTTTTAAACCCCGCGTGCTTTCTGGTACAAATAACGGTCGTCGTAAAGAAGCGCTTAAATCTAGGGGTTGACCAGTTAAAGTCCGAGACAGCATATCAGTAACGTGTACTAAACCGACAACGTTGTCGAGCCCTCCCTGACACACGGGAAACCGAGAATGACCGCTGCCGAGCATTTTTTGGCGGTTTTCTTCCACTGAGTCGTCGAGGTCGAGCCAGGTAAGATCGGGACGCGGGGTCATTAAGGCGCTGACTCGCCGATCGCCCAAACGAAAGACTCTTTCTACCATGTCTTGTTCGGCTTCTTCAAAGGTTCCGGCTTCGGTTCCTTGCTCGATTAAAACTTTAATTTCCTCTTCTGTAACTTGCGGTTCTGTCGAGGGCGATATCCTCATCAGCCGCATCACTAAGTCAGTGGAATGACTTAACAAATAAACCGCAGGAGCGCCAATTTTTGAGAGCATTCGCATGGGAATTGCTACGCTTGAGGCGATCGGCTCCGGGTTGTTGAGCGCTAGCCGCTTCGGCACGAGTTCGCCGATAATTAAAGTCAGATAAGTGATGGTTAAAACTGCTACTACTGAGGCGATCGTCTTAGAGTAGGGCGCGAGGGCAGGAATCAGCCGCAACAAAGGCTCTACCCTTCTAGAAATCGTCGTTTCTCCGAAAGCGCCCGACAGAATGGCCAGCATCGTAATCCCGATTTGAACTGTCGGCAAGAACTGATTGGGGGCATTAGCCAGATCCAAGGCTACGCGGGCATTGGCGGAACCTTGGTTGGCCATCTGTTGCAGTCTCACCTTCCGTACAGAGATGATGGCCATCTCTGACATCACAAACAAGCCATTGAGGAAAATTAGCAGGAGAACAATCAGAATATCGGTACTTGGGGACATTTCTAAAATTTTCGGTAGTAACGGCGAAGCGCTCTGCCCGGTTAGTCGATTTTAGATTTTAGATTTTAGATTTTAGATTGACGACGCCGCCAGTATCTGGGGGATTTCCCTAATGTCTAAAATTCTTCGATCTTCACAACTTGAGTACGTGGCAGGGTATCCGTCTTTGGGTGCAGTCACCAAAAAACTGGGTCTGAAGCCCCGTCCTTATAGGACGGCTTTACATTGAATTAAATCCCCTTTCGGGGTCGGAGAGGGAATTTTATGCAACCTCTCCGATTTTTGGGGAATGGTTGCCCCAAACTCCCATTTCTGGGGTAAAGTTAGCTTCGACAAAGTTATAAAGGCTTGCGCCGGCTAGCAGCACTGTCGAGCGTGACCTTAAGACTGTTTAACCACTAGCGACAGAGCAAGGGACTAGCTTCGCATCAAGCGGGTGTCGTGACCTAAATAACGTAGCTATTTAAAGCTTAGTCTGGTCAGAATGGCCTGTTAGATTTCTCTTTCAAGCCTCACGCCTTTAGGCTGAGGTTTCTGACAGGAGAGGTCTGGAAGCTGCAAATCTCGATCGCAAAATCGAAATTTTTTCTAAACCTGTCACTAGATTAACGGAACTGGCTCGATCGCGATCGCAGGATCGACATATTAAAGCAGAAATCTATCTCCAGTTAAGTTCCAAGGCGTCAACAGCAGAGCGGCACAATCATGAATGTTTGTCGTACAATCTCCTTAACAGGCCAAGGGAAAGAGCCTTCGCCGATCAGGGATTAAAATTAAAAGCGCATGACTTTCTCTTCAATAATTCGTACCCTGGGGCGATCGCCCCTAGCCACAGAACTCCTCAACAAGCTCAAGCGCCATCGCTGCTTGCAACTCAACGGCATCGCCCGGTTGCCCAAAGGTTTAGTAGCTTCCGCCCTCGCACAGCAAGAAGGGCGGAGTTTACTGGTAGTAACGGCCACTCTAGAAGAAGCGGGCCGCTGGGTGGCAGGGCTGGAGGCTATGGGCTGGCAGACTGTGCATTTTTACCCAACTTCGGAGGCTTCGCCCTACGAGCTATCTTACTCCGACGAGAACGAAATGACTTGGGGACAAATGCAGGTGCTGGCGGATTTGGTCGAGAAACAAGAAACAAACGCTAATTCTAAGCCGATCGCGATTGTAGCTACCGAAAGAGCTCTCCAGTCTCACTTGCCGCCGCCTGCTGCTTTTGAACCCTACTGTCTGACGCTGAAGCGAGGTGCGGTTCAAGACTCGAAGATACTTGACCGCCAACTCGTGTCGATGGGGTACGATCGAGTGACTCTGGTAGAAATGGAGGGCCAGTGGAGTCGCCGGGGCGATATTGTCGATGTATTTCCGGTGGCGGCTGAGTTTCCAGTGCGGCTGGAATGGTTTGGGGATGATTTGGAGCAAATTCGGGAGTTTGACCCGTCTTCGCAGCGATCGCTCGATAAGGTCGATCGGTTGGTGTTAACTCCTACTAATTTTAACACAATTATTAAAGCAGTTTTATCTGAAAAAAAGGTTGACGAAATCAACCACATAGGCTCTGTTGACACAGAAAATGAACCCGAAAATGAAGCGGAAAAATTTGTCCGCAGGTTGTTGGGTTTAGCGTTCGAGCAACCTGCATCTTTGTTGGATTATTTGCCAGAAAATACTTTAGTTGTTGTTGACGAACCCCAAGGGTGCGAAGCTCACAGCGACCGCTGGTATGAGAATGCACAGGAACAGTGGAATAATTGCAATCGGGAATCTGTTGTTGCTGGTGAGGCCACAGAAAAATTGCCAATTGCTAATTTGAAAGTTCCGAAAATTCACCGCACTTTTGCTGAATCTATGGCAGATGTCGCAGCTTTCGAGAGGCTAGAACTTTCTGAATTGGCCGAAGATTCTACAGCTAAAAAACTTCAAAGCTCTGCGGAGGGCGACCAGCTACCGTCTGCGATTAATTTGGCTTCTAGACCTGTGCCGGTGATGCCTCACCAATTTGCTAAGTTGTCTCAAATGCTCAGGGAAGAGCGCGATCGGGGTTTTACCATTTTTCTAGTTTCTGCTCAACCGAGTCGTTCTGTTTCTTTGCTGTCGGAACACGACTGTCCGGCTCAGTTTGTGGTGAATCCGCGCGATTATTTGGCGATCGATAAGTTGCAATTGCAGCACGTTCCGGTTGCTTTGAAGTACAGCGGGCTGGCAGAATTGGAAGGGTTTATTCTGCCGACTTTTCGGATTGTTTTAATTACCGATCGGGAATTTTACGGTCAGCATTCTTTGGCTACTTTTAGCTACGTCCGCAAGCGCCGTCGCGCTGCTTCTAAGCAAGTAGACCCGAATAAATTAAGCCCTGGTGATTATGTGGTTCACCGCCAGCACGGAGTGGGCAAATTTATCAAGTTAGAACGTTTGACTATCGATCGGGAAACTCGCGAATATTTATTGATACAATACGCTGACGGTACTCTGAGAGTGGCTGCGGATCAATTGGGGGCTTTGTCCAGATTTCGGACTGTAGGCGATAAAGTACCGGATTTAAACAAGCTGACAGGTCAAACTTGGGAAAAAACTAAAACCAAGGTTCGCAAAGCTGTTAAGAAATTAGCGGTAGATTTGTTGAATCTTTATGCTAAAAGAGCGCAACAAAAAGGTTATGCTTTTCCTCCCGATATGCCTTGGCAACAAGAATTAGAGGATTCTTTTCCTTACCAGCCAACGCCGGATCAGTTGAAGGCAACTCAGGATGTGAAACGCGACATGGAGGGCGATCGACCGATGGATCGCTTGGTCTGCGGCGATGTCGGTTTTGGCAAGACAGAAGTTGCTCTGAGAGCGATTTTTAAGGCGGTTACGGCGGGCAAGCAGGTGGCTTTGCTTGCGCCGACGACGATTTTGACCCAACAGCACTATCACACGCTCTCAGAGCGTTTTTCCCCTTATCCGATCGAAGTTGGTTTGCTCAATCGCTTTCGCACTGAAACCGAGCGCCGGGAGATTCACAAGCGTTTGGCGACTGGGGAATTGGATGTGATTGTCGGTACTCAAGCTGTTTTGAGCAAAGCGATTAAATTTCGCGATTTGGGCTTGTTGGTGGTGGATGAAGAACAGCGGTTTGGGGTTAAGCAAAAGGAAGCGATTAAAGCTCTCAAAACAGAGGTAGATGTTCTGACTTTGACAGCAACGCCGATTCCCCGGACTTTGTATATGTCGCTGTCGGGGATTCGCGAGATGAGTTTGATTGCGACTCCGCCTCCCAGCAGGCGCCCGATTCAGACGCATTTGGCTCCCTATAACCCGGAAGTGGTGCGATCGGCAATTCGTCAAGAATTGGATAGGGGCGGTCAGGTTTTTTACGTGGTGCCACGGATTGAGGGGATTGATGAGTTGGCCGCTCAGTTGCAGGAGATGGTACCGTCTGCCAGAATTGCGATCGCCCACGGTCAAATGGAGGCGTCGGAACTAGAATCAATCATGCTGACTTTCAGTGCGGCGGAGTTTGATATTTTGGTGTGCACGACGATTATTGAGTCGGGTTTGGATATTCCGCGAGTCAATACTATTTTAATTGAAGACGCGCAGAAGTTTGGTTTGGGTCAGCTTTACCAGTTGCGGGGACGGGTGGGACGCGCGGGGATTCAAGCTCATGCTTGGCTGTTTTATCCGAAGCAGAATAAGCTGTCTGATGCTGCAAGGCAGAGGCTGCGGGCAATTCAAGAGTTCGCGCAGTTGGGTTCGGGCTATCAGTTGGCTGTCCGAGATATGGAAATTCGCGGTTCGGGTGATGTTTTGGGTACTGAACAGTCGGGTCAAATGGAGGCGATCGGTTTTGATTTGTATGCTGAAATGTTAGAGGAGGCGATTCGGGAAATTAAGGGTCAGGAAATTCCGAAAGTGGAGGACGCGCAAATTGACCTAACTTTGACGGCGTTTATTCCTGCTGATTACATCGCAGATTTGGATCAAAAGATGAGCGCTTACCGGTCTGTGGCTTCTGCTAATAACTCAGAAGAGTTACAGCAGATTCAGGCTGATTGGTGCGATCGTTATGGGCCAATTCCTCTGCCAGCCCAGCAACTTATCCGTGTGGTCGAACTCAAACAAATCGCTAAAAAAATCGGTTTTTCTCGGATTAAGCCGGAGAATAAGCAGAACATAGTTTTGGAAACAGCTATGGAAGAGCCTGCTTGGAATTTGCTCAAGGCTAATTTGCCGGAACATTTGCGCTCTCGTTTTGTCTACAGCAAGGGGAAGGTTACTATTCGGGGTATGGCGGTTTTGACGGCCCAAAAGCAATTGGATAATTTGATTGATTGGCTGGGTAAAATGCAGGGCGCTTTGCCGGAAGCAAATGTTTGATTTTAATATACACCAATCCTTGCAGGAGTCATAAATTTTTTACCCCACCCCAACCCTCCCCGATGCCTTGGGGAGGGAGTAAGAAATTCACAAATGATGCGAGGATTGCTATATAATCCCCCAATCTAGCGCACCGCCGAAACCACAGAATAATACCGATGGAACCAGAAAAAATATTACTGCTGTTTTCATGATGGTTTTAGCGACAGAAAGGATTAAAATCGTGAAAAAGTTAGTGAGTATTTTTTTGGCGATCGCGCTAATGCAAGGAGTCCCAATGGCGGTTCAATCTCAACAAATAATTGACCCGATAGATCGGGTTGTGAGTGCTGGATTGATGAATAAAGATGCCAGTGGCAATTTTAATGCTGAGGGCCTTGTAAGTCGCGCCGATTTGGCGGTGATTTTAGTGAAAACTTTTGGTTTGGAACGCCGGAAAACCGCTCAGAAACCGGATAGGGAATTGCCGGATGTCCCGAAGAGTTACTGGGCTTACAGTGCGATTCAAACTGCTTTGAAAACGGGAACGATGAGTGGATATCGCGACGGAATGTTTTTCCCAAATCAAAGGGTGACTCGCGCTGAAGCTTTGGCGATTTTTGCTCAAGCTTACGGGGTTTTTCAGTTTCCAGAGCCCAGCATTTCCGAAATTTTAGCTAAGTATCCAGATGCAGGCGAAATTCCTAATTGGGCTAGAAAGTCTATAGCTACTGCACTTTATGAAGGGTTTGTTAATGTTGAGCTCGGAACTAATAAGATTAATCCTTTGAAGCCGATGACTCGCGGGGATATCGCTTACGCTTTGAGCAAGTATTTGGAGCTGCAGGCAAGACCCAGTTCTTTGCCTGTCCCGGACGAGGAGCCTCCTGAGCGCGGCGTGGGAAGGTGAATTATTTTGAATTTTGGATTTTAAATTTTGGATTTTGGATTTAAAAATTATAGCCGTAGGGTGCGTCGCCATCAGCCATCTACTGAGAAACCTAAAAAATCTGATAGCGACGCACCCTACTGTCAACTTGAACCTTCGACCTTGAGATTAAGAGTCACCTGCTCTAACCAACTGAGCTATACTCCCGCATCTAGGCTCATAACATAGCTGATTGATTTTGTCAATACTTTTTCAAATTTAGTGCGATCGCCCTGACTCACCCCAAAAGTCTCTCAACGGAAACGCGAATGTCGGGAAATGCCAGCGGTATCACCCTTCCGGCGTCGATCATGAGCTCTGTCTCAAGCAATCACAACCATTTGAAGGCTGAGAGAAAAATACTTATTCAGAAAAATCGGATGCGGGAGTGTAGGGAAAACTGATACATTGATAGACGTAACTTTAAATAGGGCTTGCTGAATCAGTGAGAAAAGTAAACAGTGTATGGGTTTTCCGACCAAAAAAGTAGTAAGGGTGCAAGAAAAACAGGTATAATCAGTCAAAACCCGTGCATCACCACCTGCGATCGTGTATAGAAAAGCTGAGCTTGCCCCAAGCCCCCCATCCGACTTTGAACTCCCCTTTGAAGGAAGATTGTCAGAAG
>NZ_JAUBOX010000078.1:0-37912 GCF_036700445.1 Microcoleus sp. T3_B1 | reverse complement strand
GAGCCGTGTGAAGAGAAATTTTCACGCACGGTTTTGGAGAGCGGCGGCGCTCGTGAGAGTGTCGCCGACTTTAATTTGTTGATAATGATTCGCTACCTACATTCGGCGAAAAACCCGAAGGGTGGCTTCCAACTGGCAAACGAGTTAAGCGTGGTTTGTACAGAACAGCTCAAGGTTGGTTGATTAATGCAGATTGCAATGGTTGTGGGAACATTGGTAGAAAAGTAGCGATAATGCTTGGACTCGATCTAAGCGGAATCGGTAGGGGTGCTTTGTCAGCGCCTTTAAGACTTAAATTATGGTCTTAAGAATCCCCGCAGCTTCAGCGCGGGGAGTGTCAAATATTCTTCATCCAATGCTTGAACAGGTTTTCTTTAACCATACTTTGCCGCATAACTTCGAGCAAGTATTCCTGAGCTTGGTCTTGGCTTAACCTTTTGACTTCTTCGCGCAGCACTTGAAGTTTGAACTGCTGTTCCATGCTGAGGCTGGTTGTAGGCATATCCATAAATCGCTCCTCCAGTTTGCTGAGATTAATGCGAAATTGATCGCAATGACGTTTCGCAGGATTTGTTGTGTCTCCTACATTGTAAACTATCATAACATTCCCTTGACAATATGTCCAAAGTAGACATTTTGAAACTAATTTGTGTCGCAAAAGTACATCAAAGTGGGGGGAGCCTTATCATAAAAAGGCGTAAAGACAGGGAAGCCTAAGCCAAAGGAGCTAGTTCGTATGGATGCAATGGAGTTTTTTCAAAGCAGTGCTGGGGAGTGGCGTTCTCAGCGCAGCACTCACCACCTCGCTTTCCGCCAAGCGGAGATTGGGGATTCAAATATTCAGGTAACGGCGCTGGGTGCGGATGACGCGCGAGTGGCCGATATTTGCAAGATGCACGAAGTTGATCCGAGCCGGGCTGCTGGGGGGGCTTTTGTGACTTGGCACGGCTCGATGGCGTGGGATAAGGATGATGAGAATCATAAAGGGTCTACGGTGTTCGCGATCGTCCCCGATCCTGAAAATCCCCGGCAGGGTTTGATGTTGCGGGAACGCGGCTATGCGGAAATTGTGCCGGTGGCTGGCCGTTTTGAGATGGATGACGAGGATGGGCTGCTGCTGATTACGGAATACGAGACGATGAGTTCGATCGAGCGTTTCTGGTTTGCTAATCCGAACGTGCGGATGCGGACGAGTACCGTAAAGCGCTTTGGCGGTTTCAGCACATCGACTTTTTGTACCGAAATTCGGGTGCAACCAGACTCGGATGCAACATCAGAAGCGGCAGCAGATCAAGTGGCCGCCAGCGAGTTTTATTCGGCTCTGGGTTGGTAATTTGGCTGTTGGATGTTGACTGTGGACTGTTGACTGCTGACTGCCCACTGCCCACTGCCCACTGCCCACTGCCCACTGCCCACTGCCCACTGCCCACTGCCCACTGACAACTGACAACAGTCAACAAATGTTACAGATTGTTGCAAAAATTCAGGAAAATCAGATTTAGATTGCGGGAATCCCCTAATCTGTATGTTGGTTAGTTGTATCCGTTATGCTGGCAGCTCACGGTGTCAACTATTTCTGAAATTTGAGATAACGGAGATTTTAACGTGGCGCTTCCTTTATTAAGCTACGCCCCCAAGAGCCAAAACCAGCGCGTTGCGGGTTTTGAAGTAGGCGGCGACGAGCAGCCGAGAATTTTCACAACTGAAAATGTGCTCTCGTCTGGAGACATGGAAAATTTGATTTGGGCTGGATATCGCCAGATTTACAGCGAACACCAAATCCTCAAGAGCAACCGCCAAAAGTCTTTGGAGTCGCAACTCAAGTTCGGCCAAATTACTGTGCGGGACTTTATTCGCGGTTTGGCGACTTCTTCTCCTTTCTTGGAGCGGAATTATCAAACTAACAGCAATTACCGGTTTGTGGAAATGTGCGTGCAGCGCATTTTGGGCCGGGATGTGTACAGCGAGCGCGAAAAGATTGCTTGGTCGATCGTGGTAGCCAATAAGGGGCCTCAAGGCTTTATTGACGAGTTGGTCAATAGCGAAGAGTACCTGGAAAAGTTCGGCTATGACACAATACCTTACCAGCAGCGCCGAATTTTGCCTCAGCGAGTTGGAGGGGACACTCCTTTCAACTTGAAGACGCCCCGCTACGGTGAGTACCACCGTTCGCAGCTTGGCTTCCCGCAAATCATCTGGCAAACCAGTGTCCGCCGTTTTGTTCCTCAAGAACAGCAGGCGAAGGCTGGCGATCCGTCCAACTATTTGGGTATGGCGCGCAATATGCCCATTCCTACTACTCCGCCGCAGCGCGTGGCTCTGGCTAATATCAATATCGAGACGATGGTTCCCCGTCGCCGGTAATTGATGCTGCCCTGATGCGATTATTTGTGTCGGGCGATCGACTGAATCGATCGGCTTTTAGGCTGAGAGAGTTTTGAGTCTTGAGTTTTGAGGTTTGAGTTTTTTGATAAACTTGGAATCCAAAACTCGGGACTCATAATTTTTTGTCATTAGTCATTAGTCATTAGTCATTAGTTATTAGTCATTAGTTATTAGTCATTAGTCATTAGTCATTAGGAAGAAAAATAATTCGACCTTTTCTCATTGTTAACTATAAGTGCATAGGTGCATTTATGCAGCCGCAATATAACGAAAATGCTGGAAAATCATTGCGTCGCCATGCTAAAGAGCTTCGTACCAAAGCCTTATACAGGTAAGGTGCCGCAACAGGGTTGGTGTTGTTGCCACTGCTGGTATACGCGGTAGCACCTTTTGCTCCTTTATTTTTATTTTTGGTCGCGGCTATTTTGATAGGGGCATTAATCGCCCTTCCGTTGATTGAGGACGGGAAAACGTTTTGGAAGTCGTCTCAGAGATTTGACCAAGGGGCCTGTGGTGAAGAAAAGATTCAGCAAGTTTTGAAGTCCCTAATCCAATCTGGATGGATAGCTGAGTACAACTTAAGATTGCCGGAAGTAGGCGATATCGATGTGTGGCTGCGATCGCCTAAAGGAGTCAATTTTATCCTTGATGTGAAGGGGAGCATCTCATATTTGTAAAAATACTTCTTCTGGCTCCTTCCTTCTGGCTCCTTCCTTCTGCCTCTTTCCTTCTGCCTCCTGCCTCCTGCCTCCTGCCTCAAAACTCCAATTTCTAGCGGAGGGCTGCAAAGGTGAGATGCTCCCGTCAATTCCCTCCGCTTCGCTTCACCCGAAATCAGGTAGGGGCGGGTTCACGAACCATATCTGCCAATAATTGACAATCTCAAAAACCCGCCCGGCCGGGATATTATGGTCAATCGATCGGACTAGATGTTAGATATAGTCCGGTAGTAAAATAACCGCGATCGCGTTTTTATGGAGGATTTTAGTCATCATAAAACTAACTCAAAATTTAGTCCTCACTACAAACATCTTTGATGGCGGTCGTTCGAGGAAACATAAGATTATAATACTAAATCCCGATTGTTTAAATCTTAATTATTGGGTTCCTAGCGGTTCCGGTAAGTAAAAAACCTTGCCAATTACCGATTACGAATTACTAATTATTGCTTAAAGCTAAAAATAACTGCACAGCAGTCAACAGCGGTATACCTGACACTCCGCCAAATTAAATGTAGGATTAAGTGTTGTCGTGAATCAGAAAAAAAAGATGAACTTATCCACTATTTGGCGAAAACTCCGCAGCCAGCAAGCCTTCTGCTTGGCTGCAATCCTCGCAGGTTGCCTTGTATTTATCGGTTGTTCCCCCGCCCAGTCAGCGGCTGGCAATTCAGTCGATCCCAAGTTCAAAGAGCAAGTCTTGCAGGTGATCCGCGAAAACCCGCAAGCAATTTTAGAGTCGGTACAAGCGTACCAGCAACAGCAGCAGCAGTCTCTCAAAGCAGCGCAGCAGTCATTTTTGCAGGAGATGAAAACTAATCCCAAATCTTCGATCGGGAATTCTCCCACCACGGGTTCAGCTTCGCAGCAGATTGTACTTTTAGAATTCTCTGACTTTGAATGTCCCTTTTGCGCGCGCGCTCACGATACTGTCAAGCAGTTTATGGCAAAACACCAGGCCAAAGTTACTTTAGCTTACAAGCATTTACCCTTGACTTCTATTCACCCTCAAGCGCTGCCAGCAGCTAAAGCAGCTTGGGCGGCCCAACAGCAGGGCAAATTCTGGGAATATTACAGCGCTTTGTTTGAAGGGCAGAAACAGTTAGGCGAACCATTGTACACATCGATCGCCCAAAAGCTCAATCTAAAATTAGATAAATTCAACACCGATCGCAACAGCCCCGCTGCAGAAGCCGCCATTGCCAAAGACGTGCAACTCGCTCAACAACTGGGCATTGAAGGGACTCCCTTCTTTATTATGAACGGCAAAACTTTCTCCGGGGCGGTCGAGCTTTCTGAGATGGAAAGCATTCTCGCATCTGTCTCGAAATAAGAAATTAGGAGAGGGCAGTGCGGTGTTCCTACAATATTATTTTGGGATAGGGAGACGGCACTGCCCAGCTTCGTGTAACCAAACAGGTCAATCGATTTTAGATTTTAGATTTTAGATTAAAGAATTGAAGCATTGACTTGCGCGAGATGTATCCGGGGGCTTGTATCCTGGATGCTTCGGTCAAATTCAGTCACAGACTCGTGTTTGACGATTAAGACCAGGTTCGCCCCAATTGTCGGAGGGGACAAGAATCTTCTCAAAGTTGTGCGACTATCAGGGGGGGCCAGGGGGATTTAGACTTCGCTGTGAACCAGAGATAAAAAGGTTTTCAGGCGATTGTTGACACAAATGGGAATTGCCGTGTCCTTTTGCTCGATCGCATACAAAAAATCGATCTGAGACGATAATGGTGTTGCGATCGATCGATCAACTCATATATTACTGATGGAGGAATAAGCTCATGACACCCGTGACCTCTCCAACCGATCGAACCAGTGGATTATACGTGCGTTCCCCCGATGGAGAAAAACTCGTTTTTCCCCTGAAACATACAGAAGTCAGAGCCAAAATAGCCGGAAATTTATCGCGAGTTGAAGTCTCGCAAAAATTTGAAAATCCTTTCACAAAGCCGCTGGAAGCCGTCTATATTTTCCCGCTACCGGAGGAAGCAGCGGTAGATGAAATGGAAATTAAAATCGGCGATAAGACCATTAAAGGCAGCATCAAAAAACGCGAAGAAGCACAGCGAATTTACAAAAAAGCCAAACAAGAAGGACGGACTGCGGGTTTGCTGGAACAGGAGCGAGATAATATTTTCACCCAGTCCCTTGCCAACATCCAACCGGGCGAAGAAATCGATGTCACGATTCGCTATACCGACAGCTTGAAATTTCTAGCTGGCGATTATGAATTCGTCTTTCCGATGGTTGTCGGGCCGCGATATATTCCCGGTACGCCGCTGGATGAAACGGCAGCCAGCGGTAGTGCCCCAGCCCCAATGACAGTTAATTCCGATACCGATATTGTTCCCGATGCGTCGCGGCTGAATGCCCCGATTTTGCCACCGGGAATGCGATCGGGACACGATATCGGCGTGACGCTGGAAATTGAGGCGGGCATACCGATTCGCAACGTCAATTCCCCATCACACCAACTGCAAATTGAATATTTCGAATCTCCCCAAATTTCCTTAGAAAGCGAGCAGAAAAATGGGCAGAGGGTGCGCGTTCAGTTGGCCAATCAAGATACAATTCCCAACAAAGATTTGATTGTGCGCTATCAAATTGCGGGTGGGGAAACTCAATCTACGGTATTAACTCAAGCGGACGATCGCGGCGGGCATTTTGCAGTTTACTTGATTCCGGCGATCGAGTACAAAACTGATGAAATTGTTCCGAAAGATGTCGTATTTTTAGTCGATACTTCCGGTTCGCAATCCGGTGCGCCTTTGCAGCAATGTCAGGCATTGTTGCGGCAATTTATTAACGGGCTGAATCCAGCGGATACTTTCTCGATTCTGGATTTTTCCGACCAAGTGCGGCGACTTTCCCAACAACCGCTACCGAATACAGCAGAAAATCGACAAAAGGCGATCGAATATATCAACAAACTGTGCGCGGCAGGTAGTACGGAAATGTTGGGCGGGATTCGGGCGGCGATCGATTTTCCCGCACCATCCGGGCGCTTGCGAACTGTGGTATTCCTCAGCGACGGTTACATCGGCAACGAAAACGAAGTTCTCGCCGAAGTGCAGCAACATCTCAAATCAGGGAATCGCCTGTACAGTTTCGGTGCGGGGAGTTCCGTCAATCGCTTTTTGCTCGATCGCATTGCCCAAATCGGGCGGGGAATCTCCCGGATCATCCGGCATGACGAACCGGTTAACGAATTTGTCGAAAAGTTTTTCCGGCAAATCAACAATCCGGTGTTGGTAAATCTGGAAATTACTTGGCAGGGAGAGGGCGAAAATCCGGTAATTTATCCGTCAGTTGCGCCGGATTTATTTGCCGAACAACCGCTGGTTCTCTTTGGAAAAAAGGGCGATCGCCAAGCTGGAACACTTCAGATAAAAGGGGTTAGTGCAGGCGGACACCAGTACGTCCAAACCTACGACATGAACTTTACCGATCCTGGAAATCCGGCAGTTGCCCAGCTTTGGGGGCGGCACCGCATCAAATATTTGATGAGTCAGATGGTGCAGTACGAAATCAAGGTGGGGGTGGAAACAGTGACAGAAACGGCGCTAACCTATCAGCTTCTGTCGCAGTACACGGCTTTTGTGGCTGTCAGCGATGATGTGCGCGTCGAACCGGGTACGGAATCGATCTCGATGAACGTTCCTGTAGAAATGCCGGAAGCGGTGGAATATCTGGGCGTATTGGGCGGCACAGGCTATGTAGAAGATAATGGCTGCACAGACTGGATGGAACAAGAACAAGAATTAGAACGCGGCATCTCATTCGGCAGCTTTGCGGCAATGGCTTGTGAAGAGATCGAAGAGATCGCACCGTCAAAGGCGCGCCGTACATCACCTGTAGAAGTCGTTAGCGCTGCGGGGTTGGATGAAGAGGCGATCGATAGTTTAAACGAACACTTGGAAACTCTGACTGTGCCGCCCGGTACAAACGGCGAATTGGTGTTAGAAATTGTCTTCAGTAAGGTGCGCGCCAGCCGCATAGTTGTGGATGCTGAGGCTTCGACTTTGGCGGATGTGGAGTTGCTGAAAACGATTAAAAAATGGCTCTTTAGCTGGCGCATTCCTCACTTTATTGGGGATGCAGTGCGCCTGACGTTGCGGGTGCGATCGTAAAACAGCTTGAGTTGCACCACAATAGTCTCCTCATTCGGACCAATAATTATTCCGATGCTACCGGAATTGATATAACTATAATGTAGTAGCAGCGATTTCTAAGATTTGGGACTGGTAGCTCAAGAGGAAGGGCACTGCGACATCATCGCGGAGGTTGGGAGTTCGAGTCTCCCTCAGTTCCACCTTTTTGGGGGCTATAGCTCAATGGAAGAGCGCTTTCTCAGCAGGGAAGAAGTTGGAGGTTCAAATCCTCTTAGCCCCCACCCATCGATATCAAATCTGGATATATGAAGGGGTTTTCGCGCTCCATTTCTCAAGGGGTTGGTCAAGATGAATATCCCACCAGACCAATTAGAAATTTGCCTCAATGTTCTGCAACAAATTTCAGAAGATCCAGCGGTCATTGGCGACCACGATCGCTTCAAAAGTTTGATTGCCAAAATCTACAAACAGGGACGCAAAGGTTGGCGTCAAACTCAACAACAACAACGGCGAATTGAAGATCGCCAACTCAAAGCATCAACCGTCATGGTGCAGTATCAGCACCAACAAAAGCCATTCGCTGCGTTACCAGAATCAACAACCCGATCGCAGCATTTGCACAAGCCCATCCTGTGTTACATTTGCAAAACACCCTCTACAAAAATTCATTTTTTTTATCATTCACTCTGCCCAAAATGTGCTGAATTTAATTACCAAAAACGACAACAGCGAACCCATTTAGTTGGGCGAACTGCATTAGTGACAGGCGGACGCATCAAGATTGGCTATCAGATGGGATTGCGACTGTTGCAAGATGGTGCTAGGGTGATTCTCACCACAAGATTCCCCTATGACTGTGCTAATCGCTATAGTCTAGAACCCGATTTCGAGCAGTGGCGCGATCGCCTGCAAATTCACGGACTCGATCTGCGAAATATTCCCGCAGTGGAAACATTTGTACGGAATTTATTCCATACTGAATCCGCTCTGGATCTGATTATCAACAATGCAGCTCAAACTATCAAGCGTCCATTGGCATTTTATCAGCATCTCTTAGAGCGAGAAGAAGAAGCATCACAAATACTCAGCAACAACGCGCAAGCATTAATCCCGATCAATAGCAATCTATTAAAGGAGCAATTACCTCGACATCAATCTCTTTTACTCGAAAGTCAACCGAATTACAAAGCTCGCCTACCGGGTGCGATCGCTGATTACTTCCCGCGCGATTGCTTCGATGCTGACGGACAACAACTGGATCTTCGCCCTGAAAATAGCTGGTTGCTAAAACTGGATGAAGTAAATACGATTGAGTTACTTGAAGTACAGGTGGTGAACGCGATCGCACCCTTCATTCTTAACAGTCAACTCAAACCATTACTACTTCGTTCATCCTTTGAAAGACGCTTTATCATCAACGTTTCGGCGATGGAAGGACAATTCAACCGCGACAGTAAAACACCCTATCATCCCCATACCAATATGGCAAAAGCAGCTTTGAATATGATGACGCGAACCTCGGCGGTTGATTATGCTCGATCTAATATTTTCATTAACAGCGTCGATACGGGTTGGATTACCAATGAAAATCCTTATTCTAAAAAAATACGAGTTCAAGACGAACAAGGTTTTTACCCGCCATTAGATGCGATTGATGGGATGGCAAGAATTTACGATCCGATTGTTCAAGGTATTGAAAACCCCGATCCTCCCATTTACGGTCATTTTATTAAAGACTACGCCCCCTATCCCTGGTAGCAAATGATGATAAATACCGATCTTCACTGTCCGTTACCCAATCCTATAGAGTCTTCCTCCGAAGTTGTAATGGAACTCAAATCGTTAATCGATTATCTCCAAACCGATCGACCGATCGCTCAAAAAGTAGTCTTCCCGCGCGGCACAGTCATGCCCGATGGACGACTTGATTTGTGCAAGCAAGATTTAGGTGTAATGGGATGTCATTTAGTGACTGAAGCATTGGCAAACAATGATGCGATCGCTAGCTTATTATTGGGAACCAATGGTATTGGCGATCGGGGTGCTAAGGATGTGGCGCGATTGATTCAACGTAACAACCGTTTAGAGATTGTCTATTTAGGTTGCAATGCGATTTCATCGACAGGTATTGCTGCACTTGCCGAAGCGCTGACGCAGAATCAATCTATAACTGGTTTGTGGTTAAAACGCAATCCGATTGGCGTAGGAGGTGCAGATAGTCTAGCGGAAATGTTGCGTCACAATACAAGTATCCGCACGCTAGATTTGGTCAATACTCAAATAGGAGATGAGGGATTAGCCGCCATTTTAGAGGTTTTGACTTACACCAATCGTACTGTTGAACGGCTGTACTTGGGCGGCAATCAAATTCAGGAAAACCATGCTGCTTTACTGGCTAATCTTTTAGCTTATAATCCTGTTATTACTGGCTTATTTCTTAATGTCAATCATCTGGGCGATCGAGGTGTTACAGTTTTAGTGGATGGATTGGCAGAAAATAAAACACTGGTTGATTTAGGACTAGCTAGCAATGGAATTGGGGTAGCAGGGTGCAATCCATTATTAGCAGCAGTGGCAACCCATCCCAAACTTAGTAATCTGGATTTAGGTTATAGTCCTTCTACAGGAGTGTTGGGATCGCAGCCCAATCAGATTGGAGATATCGGTGCAAGTGCGATCGCCCATTCGATCGCACGGAACCAAACCTTATTGAAACTCAATCTTTGTCGGAATGGAATTGGCAATTTGGGAAAAAAAGCGCTCATTGCTGCATTAGAAATCAATCAAAAATTACGTTATCTGATTTTAGATGGGCAACCCGATCGGCGAATTGAAGTTTTGTTACAGCGCAACCGAATGCTGAATTTGGGTGAAGAATTACATCAGCCTCGTAGTGTTTCTTTAATTCAGAGTGTATATCGTTGAGTTTAACTCTTTTCATCCCACACTAACCTCGATCGGTATAGTGTGGGGATTCCCGTCTGTTTAGCTAAAAAGTCATCAAACAGTTTGTAGTCAGGACTTCAGTCCTTTGTGAAATCTTTTAGCCACTAAGGACTAAAGTCCTGACTGCAAACCAGTTTTATTCTGGGTAATTCACCGGACACGATCGAATTTTTGATTAAACCGCAGCTAACTCAGGAGTCGGACGCTTGCTGTGGCGGATACCCTCGATCGCCCCTGCGTAATCCTTCGCCTTAAACACAGCAGAACCAGCGACGATCGCATTTGCGCCCGCTTCCAGAACCTGCCAAGTATTGTTCCCCTTCAAACCGCCATCTACCTCAATCCAAGGATCGAGGCCCTTGTCGTCGCACATTTTACGCAACTGGCGAATTTTCGGCAAAACAGCCGGGATAAAACTTTGACCGCCAAAGCCGGGATTGACGCTCATAATCAGCACCAAATCGCAAAGTTCCAGCACGTACTCGATCAACTCCAGTGGCGTCGAAGGATTCAGAACCACACCAGCCATTTTGCCCAATTCCCGAATTTGGCCGAGGGTGCGGTGCAAGTGAGGCGAAGCATTGTGTTCCGCGTGAACCGAAATAATGTCAGCACCAGCCTTAGCGAAGTCCTCGACGTACTTCTCCGGCTCCACAATCATCAAGTGGACATCGATCACCTTGGTAGTAACGGGGCGAATTGCCTCAACAATCAGCGGCCCGATAGTAATATTAGGAACAAAGCGACCGTCCATCACATCTACGTGAATCCAGTCAGCCCCAGCTCGATCGACAGCCTGAATCTCTTCTCCAAGACGGCTAAAATCGGCTGATAATATGGATGGAGCAATAACGATGGGTTTTTGGGATTGGGTCATGGCTAAGTCTGTTCTCCTGACTGCTGTGCTGTATCCAGTTTATCAAAATACGGGTCTCCGGGTCGAAAAGTTGCCAACGATCGATCGCGAGATTGGGAGGGCAGAAAAATTTGGCCTGTGACAGACAAGTTTGGCGATCGCGCCCCAGCCCAGCTCTGGGAATTTTGGTTTAGGATATTAATTTTCCCTCTAACAAATAACTTTTGTGCAAAATCCGACCTTCTGCAAATTTTGAGTAGCGAATTATGAAAAATACAGATCCCTTAGAAAATCCTGAACTCGATCGTGCCAGTCTGTTTGTATTAATGATCCCAGTCATCGGCTTTTTCCCCGCCCTGTGGACTCTTTACCGCCGTCAGGGTAGTCCCGAACGCAAAGCCATCAGCCGCTTGGCAATTGCCCTTGCTTTTAGTTGGCTCTTAGGACATATTCTTTTAGAAGCTGGAGCGATTTCTGCGGAATCTCCGACACTTCCCATGTTATTAATGAGTAGCCTGCTAACAACCAGCTATTTCATCGTTGCTCTGGGACTGATGGTTCGCCTCTGGAAGCGTCAACCGCTATGGTTGCCCGGAATTAGCCGCGTAGCCGAGCAAGTGGTGGGCAAACATTTATCATAATTTAGGGTTTTTTTAAGCCCTTACCCTATTGATTGAGTGCGTCTTCAGCTTGATACTACATATTGCCATTATCTTTTTTATTTTTGTTGTGTGTGAGGAAGCCAGTGCCAGCTCAAAAAATTCCTAATCAAGACCCTATCCAACAATCAACTGCTCAACCTGCAACCAAAAAAGCTTCCCAGCCCCATCGAGGCCGCTGGCTGGGTTTTGGTTTTGGTTTGGCTGGAGTAGCCATGCTCTCAGCCACAGCCGGAGCATTGCTAGCCGTCTCCCTTTCTACAACGCCGCTTCAGCAACAAAAGTTGAGCCCTGAAGAAGCAGCAGTATTTTCTCAAGGCGACATGGCAAAGCTCAACATGAAGATGCCGGAGCTGACTCGGCCAGTTAATATTTTAGTTTTAGGACTTAAAGTTCTGACCTCTGACATCGAAGGAAGTGTCAACAAAAATGTCGGACACGAGGTTTGGGAAAACTCCTTTAAGGGGTTAACCGATACCATGCTGTTGGTTAGGTTTGACCCCCAAAATAAAAAGTTAAGCGTGCTTTCCATTCCGCGAGACACCCGCACCTATGTTGAAGGCAGGGGTGTCGTGAAAATCAACGAAGCTAATTACTACGGTGGCCCGGCTTCGTCAGCGAAGTCAGTCAGCGGACTCCTGGGCGGTGTGGGAATTGACCGCTACGTCACAGTTAATATTCATGGCATAAAAAGTTTGGTAGATGCCCTGGGTGGCATTACTATTAATGTCCCTAAAGACATGAAGTATACCGATGAAAGCCAGCATTTATATATAGATTTAAAGGCTGGCAAGCAGAAACTAAACGGCGAACAAATCGTGCAATATTTGCTTTACCGGCACGACGATTTGGGCGACATCGGGCGGGTGCAGCGCCAACAATTGTTGATGCGGGCTTTTGTGGAACAGGAAGTTAATGTAGGTTTGCTGTCTCGACTACCGAAGATTTTGTCGGTGATTCAGTCTCACCTTGACACGAATTTGAGTATCGAAGAATTGGTGGCTTTGGCTGGTTTTGCTACTCAAACCGATCGCGCTGGCGTGCAGATGTTAATGGTTCCCGGCAAATTTAGCGATGCTAAGGACTACAAGGCAAGTTTTTGGTTGCCCGACCAATATGCCATCGAAACTATGGTGGCGGAACATTTTGACTTCGGCCAAAATACTTGGACAATTGAGAATGCTGATTCGACTTTTCTGAATGTGGCGATTCAAGATAGTACCGGAGATCCCTCGGCGGTTGAAGCTTTTGTCAATAATTTGACTCAAGCCGGTTATCGGAATGTTCAGGTTTATAAAGCTTGGCCCGAACCGCTGGAGGTAACTACTCTAGTAGCTCAACAGGGCGATATTAAAGGTGCTCAAGCGATTCGCCAGTTTTTGGGTTTTGGAGATGTGCTGGTTGAGAGTACCGGTTCTTTGCAGTCGGATGTGACAATTAGATTGGGTAAGGATTGGTTGGAGAAAAAGGCTCAGTCCGGCAGTGCGGCTAAGTCTTTTTAAACTGGATTTTAACAGGGGTATTTGTAGGGACACAGCAATGCTGTGTCCTCTTCTTTTCTGTTGGTAGAGATGGAGGCGATCGCTTTTTTAATTTGGTATTTGTAGGGACACAGCACTAAGCTGTCGCGCATTTAAATTGTATATTCAGGGCGGGCGGGACGCCCAACCCCTACTCCCCACAAGACGGGGAATTGTTTTTTAACAGACAATTTAAATGTAGAACAGCTTATCTTATCATCAGTGTTATCACTGAACAAGAGAAAAGACAGGTATAATATACAGCATATCCCGTGATTTCCACCCTTGCCTGTTTCTGCTTTATCCCTCATAAATTCAAAGGCAAAGGTTGCTCTTTGCCTAAAAACCTTAACCATCAATTCATTTAGGAGAGAAGATTAAATCGTCTATTTCACTTAATTGATCTTCCGAAATTTTTAAGGTTTGACCACCTTTTGTATACAGACTATCTCGGTAAATTAATTCATAGTGATATCCCATATTATTCATATAGTCTAGTAAGTATTTTGAGGTCAAACCCGCAGCTCTTATAGTTTTCTGGTTAATTTCCATTAAAATTAGGGGACGAAATTTCGCCAGGGTTTTTTCTCCGCCTTTTAAAGCATCTAATTCAGCCCCCTCAATATCGATTTTCATGACATCTAGACGTTGGATTTGAGGATTTTCTTCCATCCAACGATCTAAAGTCGTTAACTCAATTTCTCCTAAGCATTCTGTATAATTTTGATCGGGGTAAATTGTGGCTACTCCTTCATTATGCAAATTATAATGTTTTTCTTTTTCCATTGAGATGTAGATAGGCAGTTTACCCACTCGATCGCTCAAACCTTTTTGTACGAGTTGAACGTGATTCCATTGATTCATTTTAACATTAGAGGATAACTTTTCAAAAGTTGTACTAACAGGTTCAAAGGCAATCACAGAACCCGAAGTTAATCGTTTAGCAGCGAAGCAAGTAAATTCCCCGTGATTGGCTCCCACATCCATAAAAACCATCTCCGGTTTGAGAAGATTCTCTAAAAAATTGCACTGATGATAGGAATAGAAACCTCGCCAAAAGATTTCGTTACAAATATAACTCTTGAGATCGCAAGTAAAGTAAAGATTGCGATCAAAATCATCAATAACTACGGGTTGAGTGGGTTGAGGATAGAGTTTACGGGTTAATTCCCCTAAATAACCCAAAGGTGGATGTTGGTATGCAAATTGGGTAAATTTTCTGGTCCAGTTAAGAAAAATATTCATGGGTTGATGGTTCATTTATGGAGAAAAATTGCTATTCAATTTAATGTCATAAGGATTATATCGCAAATCTCAAGGAACGATGAAAATCTCTGACCCAAAAACCCGGTTTTTTTTTAGTCGGAGTCATCAGTCAGGAATCAGGACTTGCCCACTCGGATGCCTGGAAGGTTTTTTACCGGGATTAAAGGCTATAACACAGTCTTTTCCTAAAAAAAACCGGTTTCTGCGCTATTCCTATGATACTATCTTTTTTGGTGATAATGAATCACGATCGCAATACCGATACTTCCCTCCGCAATCACAAGTGAAACAATAATCTACCAGGGAAAGCCTAAGATATTTTATAAAGGTAGGGTTGATGAACAAGGAGCCTAAAATAGACCGACAGCGGGAACATCAAGCAAATGAACGCACGTTTCTTGCATGGTTACGAACTTCACTCGCTTTAATTGGTTTTGGGTTTGCGATCAGTCGGTTCAGTTTATTTCTCCGTCAATTTCAAGCTACAGTGACTCAGCAAGAAGTTTCCTCCCCTCCCTTCTTCAACTCCGAAACTTTAGGGCTGAGTCTGGTCGTTTTTGGAATTGCGGTGATTGCCTTAGCAGCATGGCGTTATAATCGAGTATTCTGGCAAATTGAGCGAGGTGATTATCGCCCAAATCGTGTGCTAGTTTGGATTCTGACTGGAGTTGTAATGATTTTAGGAACGTTAAGCATTCCCTTGTTGCTGTGGCGCGATCGCGGAAATATAGCTCCCACTTCAACTCCTAAAAACTCTCAATTCTAAGTTAATCCGATTGCTTATAATTGAGTGAAAATAACCGCAACCATATCATTAAGCTTTTGTGCATCTAGATTGTCTATAGTCTTAAAGGAGCTGATGGGGAGAGGATTTGACGATTTTGGCTCTGGTCATGGAAATATACAATTTAAATGCAGTACAACTTACAAGCGGAAGCAAGTGAAATGAAGCCATCGCACCCACAACCAACCTAAAAAACTCCCCACAAAATAAGAGATAAAATCTGACCAACTAAAGTGATTTCCCAAAATCAGCCTTCCTGGTAAAGTAGCTCGCATTGCTTGTAGACACGGAGGAGTCCACAGTTGGAGAAACTCTACTCCGCAGGTAGCTAGACACACAGCTACAGCCGCCCTAATTTGCGAAAATCGCGGCAATATCAGAACTACCAGCAAAATCCAAAATACCTCATAAGCTATGCTCCCAAAAGAGTCGTTGAACCATTCCGGTGCAGGGCCGCGAGAAAATCTCACTACGTAACCTAAAGGGATAATGACAGTAATGCTGATTAGCAGAGCAACTCGATATTTGAAAAAACGGTGATGGGGAGAAATTGGGGAAGTCATTGATTCCGGCCACAATCACGGATTTGTTGTCACAGGTTGAAGTGGATAAACCTCAGCAGTAAATGTCATCTTCAATACTGCATTGGCTGGCAACGGCTCATTGAACCAATGTTCTTTGTACCACCTATCCTCTTCTATCAATGAAAACATACAACGCTCCGCAAAACAGCGATCGCCAGCGTCTAAATTGACGCTCCAGGGCTGCCGCCCCTGTCCTTCCAAAACCAAGATGCAATCTGGGTTGCTGGGTTGATCGTTCAGCGAATCATCACTAAGCTGAACCCAACTTGGGCGATGAAGGCTGAGTCTGATAGCCACCTCAAGCCGCTCCAAGTCAGGATGCTCTATGGATTTTTCTAGGAACCTTGTGACTGCTTCAATCTCGATATCTTGCGTGATGCCCTCAAGCAGTACCCCGAAATCAGTGACCAAACAAGCCAGTTCATCATCGGCTGTGAACCCCCAATAACTGGCATAGGAACCATCCCCGTATCCACTTGAAAATGCGATCGCATTGCCCTCAGTATCAGGGTCTAGGGTGAGATTGAAAGTGTTAGTATCGGGGTCTAGGGTGAGATTGAAACCACTCGGATCGATAATTTGCTGAAATGGGTAGGTCAATTGAGTTACCAGATCCTGAGCTGCTAGCCAGGCATCCAATTGCAACTTTTGTTCAAAGGCACCCTCGACTAGACCCTGCAATTCTTCAGCAGAACGCCGCTCAACTACCTGAGCATCCACAAAACAGCCCATTCCCGCATCAACACCATAGCCAAAAAACTGATTCCCTCTTAACTCGGCCCAATCCTCACTTGGACGCAGAGCCATCTCCCAACGGACAGGGGATTCAGAGCAAAACTTAACCATCGCACAGGCAATGGTCCAATAGTCAACCACACTTAGCAACACAGGATAGCGCCCTGGTGGAACGGTTCTGGTAAATGGGGCAACGTCTTTGCACCACAGCCAACCGGGGTCGCACGCAATAATACGCCCTGAAGGTAAAACTAAGTCACCCGCCTGAACAACATCACTGGTTATGCGACCCTCTGTGAGCGATTCGTAGACTTGATTGGGCTCGAATGCTGCGAGGAAATTGGTATGAGCCTTTAGGGACATGAGGCGATCGCAGTTAGATAGAACATTTTTACTACTCTAATATATGATTTGTGGTTCAACATCAAAGATTGCTTGGGTAAGCCATATCTATTTAACCGGACTTGATATGACTGGCATAAAATCTTAACCTGTATCGGATTGAGTGTCTGGTACAACTTGCAAAAGAATTACATTGCTGTGGCGCTCGCCATCGATCTAATTCATCTGCGTTAATCTGTGTTTATCTGCCCTCATCTGCGGTTAAAAAAAGAGAATTTGTCGGGTCGCAGATGACAATAGATTGACGCAGATTAACGCAGATGAATAGAAGAGAGATATCAATAATTCCGATGCTAACAGATTTGATATAATATCAATTACGGCTGCACTCCATATGATACCGAGGACACACCAGTGCCGTGTCCTAATTTCTTCTTCCTACTTCTTCCTTCGCGTTCTTCGCGTCTTCGCGGTTCAATCATACCAATTCTTCCCGCACCAAAGGAGCAAAAGCACTAATTGTCTGCAAATGCCGATCGCTCTTTAATCCAATCGAGTAAAATAGGATTGACCAATTCCGGCGCTTCATCCTGGGGGCAGTGGCCCACTCCCTCCAAAGGAATAAACTTTTCAACAGCCGGAAACTTTGCCAATTCTCGCCCCAATGCGATCGGCTCCCAAGGGTCATCTGTCCCCCACAAAATCAAAGCCGGACAGCTTAAACGAGGCAACAAATCCTCCGGTAGCGGGCCTTGAGAATAACTGATAAATGCTACAAATACTTCCACAGCGCCGCTGTCTTTAGCCGGTTCCAGCAGCATATTTACCAGTTCGTCGCTGACAGCTTCAGGACGGCGATATGCTTGCAAAAGCACTTTTTTTACTGTTTTTGGCGTTGCTAATTGTTTAAAAAATAATTGACTTATCCACTTGACATTTAAAATTTTTTGTGCAATTGGCGCTCCGAAACTGCGATACCAAGGCAATTCGGCGCGTTTGCGATCGTGCAGCAAGCGCAGGGAACAATTGAGTAAAATTACGCCAGAAGCAATATCGGGAAAATCCACTGCTGCTTGCATAATTGCCACACAGCCGATCGAATTTCCCACCAAAAAAGCCGGCCCGCCCGCAACTTCCCGACAAAAATCAGCAATTAGCTGTCCCCAAGTTTCAAAAGTATAGTCAATTTCAAGTTTGGGCGCGGGTTTAGCAGAACCGCCAAAACCGATGAGGTCGATCGCATAACAGCGGCAATCAGCAGCCAGCGCCGGCAAATTCTTGCGCCAGTGGCCCCAAGACGCACCAAAACCGTGGACAAACACCACCGCAGGCCCCTGGGAACCCGCAGCCTGGTAGCAAATCGGAAAGCCTTTCCACAGCCAAGTTTGAGGCGAAATAAGTGTTGACAAAGCGGGACTAGAAGATGCCATAGAAATAAAAAAGTGAAACTTTAAGAGTGAGAAGGAATTCCGTCATTACTACAAACCGTATCGCAATTCGAGGCAACCGCTAGGAAATAAATCCCAAACCTCCCTTCCCTCCTCCCTCTGCGCCCTCTGCGCCCTCTGCGGTTAATTCCTCTTCCTTCTGACTTTGCAGTTAGAGCCGATATTATGTCACGATTAAACCTGCTGACTTCTTTGCTGTATTAAAATTTCCCTTATGCCAACGATCATTTCCACTGCTGTCGTACCGTTTCTGGGGTCAGAAATTGTACCAGACTACGACACCGCCAAAGTAGTTATCTTACCAATTCCCTACGAAGCTACCACCACTTACCGCCGGGGGTGCGAAAACGGGCCCGCTAAACTTCTAGAAGCTTCTCATCAACTCGAGTGCTACGACGAAGAATTGGATTCCGAAGTTTGCTACGATGTCGGAATTTATACACAAGAGCCGATCGCCGATACCCGCAACCGCCAACCAGTTTCATCCTCAGAAATGCTGCAAGTCACCCAAGCAGCAGTCCACCAGCTAGTTACCGAAAATAAATTTGTGATCTCCCTCGGAGGCGAACACAGCATCACTGCCGGCGTTGTCGAAGGTTATCGCCAAGCATACCCGGATGAACCTTTCACAGTCGTGCAAATCGATGCCCACGGGGACTTGCGGCACGAATACGAAGGCTCGATTCACAACCACGCCTGCGTGATGCGACGTATTGTAGATATGGGCTTGCCCACACTGCAAATCGGGATTCGCGCTATCTGCAAGGAAGAAGCAGACTTAATTAAAGCAAAACAGCTAAACGTGATTCGAGCTCGCGAAATTGCTACTCAACCGGATTGGGCCGATCGGGCAATTGCCAGCATAACAACTAAGCGAGTATTTTTGACGATCGACTTAGACGGCATCGATCCGACGTTAATTCCAGGGGTGGGAACACCCGAACCGGGCGGGTTAAATTGGTATTCCCTCACCGCATTTTTGCGTCGCATCTTCGAGTCATACGAAGTAATCGGGTGTGACATTATGGAATTAGCACCTATTGTAGATTCTGTAGTCTCAGAATTTACCGCCGCCAAATTAGCATACAAACTTATTGGATACCAAGCTCTGGCTCAAGGTTGGCTAAAGCCAGACGAGGGATAAATAGCGAAGTACGAATCACAATAGGCTGTTGGCAAGGCTAGAATTAAGCTAAAGCTAAACAACAGCCAATTTTATTCGTGCTGATTGTTTCATCTTTCATGCTGGCCAATACTGCTCTTCACCTCCTGAAAACATGAGTTTACTAATGGATACAACGGGTACTCCCATTAACGGCTACGCTCCCGATTTTGAACTGCCGGGAGTTGACGACGAAGTTCACCATTTAGCTCGATATTTAGAAAAATTTCGGGCGATCGCGGTGATATTTATGTGCAATCATTGCCCTTACGTGCAGTTGTATCTCAATCGTATGAAAGAACTTCAAGCAGATTTTCAAGATCGAGATGTTACTTTAATCGGGATTAATGCTAATGATGCAAACCAATATCCCGACGACAGTTTTGAGAATATGAAAATTTTTGCCGCCAACAATCAACTCAACTTCCCGTACATCCGAGATGTTGCTCAAGATGTGGCTGAAAGTTTTGGGGCTTCTAAAACGCCGGAGGTTTTTTTGTTAGACCAAGACGGCAAACTGCGCTATAAAGGTTTAATTGACGACAACGCTGACGATCCGGCGGCGGTGCAGGTTTCTTATCTGCGGAGTGCGATCGACCAATTGCTCAACAGTCAACCCGTTGAGCCTTCAACTACAGAGGCGATCGGCTGTTCCGTCAAATGGCGATCGTAGTCATTAGTCAGCAGTCATCAGTCATTAGAAGATGATAATCCTGGACAAACAGCATCTACTTGTAAGGTGTGCGGGGCGCACCTTACTACTACAGATAGTGTAGATCGGCCTAGGGCAAATTATAATACAGCCTTGTGGAAAGAAAACGCATTTTCAACTCGATCGTCGCAGCCGCTGTAGCGCTGACACTGCTGATTGCTTGGAACTTGTTTAAAAGCGTTTCCCCAACAACAACACAGCAGCAAACGTCCTTAAACGTATCCGCTGCTATCAGTCTCTCGAAAGCTTTAGGGGAAATCAAAACTGTTTATCAAAGCAGTAATCCGAATTTTACTATTACTTATAATTTTGGTGCTTCCGGTGCTCTAGAACAGCAAATTCAGCAAGGAGCCCCGGTAGATGTATTTTTCAGCGCCGCTACAAAACAAATGAACGATTTGCAGCAATCTAACCTGTTAATTAACGACACGCGCCGCAATTTGCTGACAAATCGCCTAGTTTTGATTACTCCCAAAAACGGTGTTGCTTTGAGCGATTTCAAACAGTTGACAGATGCCCGAATCAAGAAAATTGCGATCGGCGAACCCAAGAGCGTACCTGTCGGACAATACGCTCAGGAAATGCTAAATAAACTTGGATTGTGGGGGCAAATACAGCCAAAATTAGTGCTAGGAAATAACGTCCGCCAAGTGCTTACATTCGTAGAAAGCGGTAACGTTGATGCTGGTATAGTTTATGCGACTGACGCCACAGCCTCCGACAAAGTAACTGTGCGGCTAACGGCTGCCGAAAATTTGCATTCGCCCATTGTTTATCCGCTGGCAGTTATCAGAAACAGCCGCAATCCGGCTGCTGCGAAAGCGTTTGTTGACTTTTTGGCGGGCGATCGGGCTAAAATAGTATTTCAGAAATACGGATTTGGGATGGCTCACCAATTAGTCTCATACAACTGAGATGTTGCACCATTCTCAATTACTTGTTTAGCAACAGGCAAGATGCCTGTTCCACAAGAAAATTCACTCTTTGTGGAACAGGCATCTTGCCTGTTCTTGAGAATGGTGCAAGATGTGAGATACAACCAAATTTTGTAGGGCGGGTTTTACAAACAATATCTAATTCCCGCCAACAATCTATATAAACCCGCCCTCACACAACAGATAACCTTGTGTATTCAAAGAGGTACATTTCGATTTTCCGTTGGGTGGGGGCGGGTTTACGAGATTATTGGTATTAGCCGAAGATTGTTGGTAAAACCCGCCCCTACGAGCGAATCCCCAAATTATACATTTTGATTTATCTGTGTGTGGGGGGGTTTAGGAAATTATTTGTTGGAGGCAATTATTGTTGGTGAAACCCGTCCCTACGATTTATGGAATTTGATATTTCTCCGCTCTGGATATCTCTAAAATCCTCCGCTATTGCGACATTTATCACCTTTTTCATGGGAATAGCCGCCGCTCGGTGGATGCTTTCAACTCGCATCAGAGGTAAAGCTTTGATTGAAGGCATTTTAATTTCTCCCTTAGTTTTGCCGCCGACAGTAGTGGGATTTTTGCTGCTGCTGCTGTTTGGGAGAAATGGGGCGATCGGGCAATTTTTGCTACAATTCGACTTAACTATAATTTTCACTTGGCAAGCCGCCGCCATTACTGCCACAGTTGTATCATTTCCCCTCATGTACAAAACTGCTTTGGGAGCTTTTGAGCAAATTGATGCCAATCTTCTCAACGCAGCCCGCACTTTGGGAGCCTCGGAGTGGCAAGTCTTTTGGCGAATTATGTTGCCGCTAGCATGGCCGGGAATTTTAGCAGGAACTATCCTTGCATTTGCCCGCGCTTTGGGTGAATTCGGCGCGACGTTGATGTTAGCGGGGAATATTCCCGGACAAACTCAAACTATCCCGATGGCAATTTATTTTGCTGTGGAAGCTGGGGATATGAGGCAAGCTGGTATTTGGGTTTTGATTATTCTGAGTATTTCTTTGAGCGTGCTAACTGCTGTTAATTTTTGGACGGATTTACAAAGGATATCGCCCAAAGAGAATTCGAGCCAAAGACTGCAATCAAATCTTCCTAAATTCGCGTCTAGTTTTACCACAAAACCCCAACAACAACCCAAAAGCGGACTTTGTTTAAGCATTTTTAAACCTCTCTCCAGCTTTGCCTTGGATGTCAGCTTCGATATTAGCCCGGAAGTGCTGGGAATTTTGGGCGCGTCGGGTTCCGGCAAAAGCATGACTCTGCGCTGCATCGCTGGTTTGGAAACTCCCAGGAGCGGTAAAATTGCAGTCAATGGCAGGGTTTTATTTGACTCAGCACAGGGCATTAATGTACCTTCTAAAGACCGTCGCATCGGTTTTTTGTTTCAAAACTATGCTTTATTTCCTCACCTGACTGTTGCTCAAAATATTGCGTTTGGCTTGCAGCATTTATCTGAAAGCGAGCAAGAACTTCGGGTAAAAGAACAGCTAATTTCGGTGCAAATGTCGGGACTGGAAAACCGCTACCCGCACGAACTTTCGGGGGGCCAACAGCAACGGGTGGCTTTGGCGAGGGCGCTCGCCCCTTCTCCAGAATTGCTGCTGTTAGACGAACCGTTTTCTGCTTTGGATACTCACTTACGCAGTCAACTGGAACAGGAGTTAATGCAGACTCTGGCTAATTATCGGGGAATTACTTTGTTTGTCAGCCACAATTTAGAGGAAGTTTACCGGGTGTGCAAAAATCTGTTGGTATTGGCGGAGGGAAAGCCGATCGCCTTTGATACCAAAGAGAACATTTTCGATCGCCCTGGCAACTTCACCGTCGCCCAGTTGACTGGCTGTAAGAACTTCTCTGCCGCTAAACCGATCGCAGAAACTCTCGTCGAGGCGATCGACTGGGGCTGTACTCTGACTGTAGTCGAACCAATTCCCAAATCTCTAGTTTCTGTGGGAATTCGGGCTCATCAACTGATTTTTGTTAGCGGGTGCGATCGTGAAAATACTTTTGCTTGTTGGATCGCCTCGACTGTGGAAACTCCGCACCGGGTGACATTATATCTCAAATTGCACTCGCCTCCCAATGATTCCCAAGATTATCACTTACAAGCCGAAGTTTTCAAGGAAAAGTGGAGGGCTATTAAGGACAATTCTTTTCCCTGGTATGTTCAGATCGAGCCAATTAGGTTAATATTAATGGGAGCCTGAGTTAACTAGCTATAGCCGAAGGAAAAAGATAGATGTGAAAAGGCAATAAAATCAAGGGTTTTAGCAATTAATAACGTCTTAACTACCTTAGTGGTTGCTATATATAGCAATCCTAAATGATTCCGATAAATTTGTAGGGGTAGTGCTACCCCTACTCCCCGTGCCTACCCCCTATCTATCGGGCAACCACGGGGAGTAGGGGTCGGATTGCCCCTACAATAATTATGAGAATGATTTAGGATTGCTATATACAGTCAACAGTCAACAGTCAACAGTCAACAATTAACAACATCAAATCATGACTCAAAAAGTTCAAAAAACCGACGCAGAATGGCAACAACAACTCACGCCCGAACAGTTTAAAGTCACCCGCAAAAAAGGAACGGAAAGAGCTTTTAGTGGCGAATATCACGACAACAAGAAAACGGGAAGTTATAAGTGTATTTGCTGCGGCACTGAGCTATTTAAATCTGAAACAAAGTTCGATTCCGGTACTGGTTGGCCGAGTTTCTACGCTCCCGTTAGCGAAGAAAATGTCAAGTGCGAGTCGGATAACACCTTGTTCATGCGCCGAACAGAGGTACTGTGCGCTGTTTGCGACGCTCATCTCGGTCACGTATTTAACGACGGGCCGAAACCTACCGGTCAGCGTTACTGCATGAATTCTGCTGCTCTTAATTTCGTTCCCAAGGATTGAGTCTTTTAAGGGCGGGCTAAGAGTGCCCAACCCCTACTCCCCACAAAAAATAAATCCGGTTGTGGAACAGGCATCTTGCCTGTTCACCTAGCATTCACAGAAAAAAAATAAATCCGGTTGTGGAACAGGCAAGATGCCTGTTCACCTAGCATTCACAGAAAAAAAATAAATCCGGTTGTGGAACAGGCATCTTGCCTGTTCACCGGCGCAGCCCGCGCCACAAACAAATTCTCTTGCAACACAAGCAGGATGCCTGTTCCGGGCAATTGATGTTCAAAATGCACCCATACTGCTATCTTATGGTGGAGGCAAAAAGAGTAAAAAAATAGTGGCGACATGGGGATGGTTTATCAGCGAGTTTTGCTGAAGCTCAGCGGTGAAGCGCTGATGGGCAGCTTGGGCTACGGCATCGATCCGATAGTGGTTCAGTCGATCGCCCAGGAAGTGGCCAAAGTCGTGTCCCAAGGCATTCAAATCGCGATTGTTGTCGGTGGCGGCAACATTTTTCGCGGGGTGAAAGCTGCTTCGGCAGGGATGGATCGGGCAACGGCTGATTATGTGGGCATGATTGCTACGGTGATGAATGCTATCACTTTGCAGGATGCCCTGGAACAAGCAGGAGTGCCAACGAGGGTGCAATCGGCGATCGCCATGCAAGAAGTAGCTGAACCCTACATCCGGCGGCGGGCGATTCGCCACCTAGAAAAAAAACGAGTAGTGATTTTTGGTGCCGGTTCTGGCAACCCTTTTTTTACTACTGATACAACAGCAGCTTTGCGGGCGGCTGAAATTGATGCAGAGGTCATTTTTAAAGCTACTAAGGTAGATGGGGTGTACGATTCCGACCCCCACCTCAACCCCAACGCGCGCAGGTATCAAACCCTCACCTATGCCCACGTCTTGAATCAAGATTTGCGGGTGATGGACAGTACGGCGATCGCCCTTTGCAAAGAAAATAATATTCCTATTATGGTATTTGACCTCTCGGTGTCGGGCAACATCTACCGAGCTGTAATGGGAGAATCTATTGGAACTCTTGTCGGAGGTTTTTGTGAAGTTAGCTGAAGCAGAAGATCATATGCAAAAGGCAGTTGAGGCTACTCAACGGTCTTTTAATACTATTCGGACGGGACGGGCCAACGCCTCCCTCCTCGATCGAGTCATGGTAGATTACTACGGCTCTCCAACTCCGATCAAATCCCTTGCCAACATCGGCACCCCGGATGCGACTACGATCACCATTCAACCGTTCGATCGCACAGCGCTGACCTCGATCGAAAAAGCAATTTCCCTGTCGGATGTAGGACTCGTGCCCAACAACGACGGTTCTGTTATTCGCTTGAACATTCCGCCGCTGACGAGCGACAGACGCCAAGAATTTGTCAAAATGGCCAGTAAGTTTGCTGAAGAAGGTAAAGTTGCAATTCGCAATATCCGCCGCGATGCCGTTGACTCGATTCGCAAGCAGGAAAAAAGCAGCGATATCTCTAAAGATGAATCGCGGGACTTGCAAGATAAAATTCAAAAGCTGACGGACAAGTACATTGCGAAAATAGAAGAAGTTCTGGCATCGAAAGAGAAAGATATCACGACTGTTTAGGCAATGGGCAATTGGGCAGGGGGAATAGGAATAGTTTTGAGATTGCTCAGAGTCGGCCGCGAACAACGCCCAGACGCTCGATGATTTGTGAGTTGTGAATTAAAAACTCAAGATTTAATACTCATAAGTTAGCAATTACCAGTTACTAATTCCCTGTTCCCCATAACCAATTACCAATTACCAATTACCCATAACCAAAAATGTTCGATGGCATTATTGTCGGTGCAGCCCCGGCAGGTAGCACAGCAGCTTATCACTTGGCAAAGCAGGGACGTTCTGTTTTGGTAGTAGAAAAAGCGTCTCTGCTTCGCAATAAACCTGGCGGCGGCGTTTCAGGGGCGATCGCCCAATGGCTCGATTTTGACCGGACGCCAGCTATTTCTCTGAAAGCTAACAAAATTAGCTACACGTCAACTACCGCACACTAACCCGTAGGGTATGATGTGGGCTTGAATAAAGCCTGTTGACCAGACGGCTAGTTTTCAACTAGCAGCCGTTAAGACTAAGCGTTAAAGTTGTGCGATTCGTTTCTAGGTAAATAAATAGCCTAGAGTCTCAGGCATCGCCATATAAATAAGTCTGAGATAACTGTAGAGGGATGGAGGTGCAAGTCCTCCCCATTAAGGATGATGTGACGCCAAACCTACCCACACGGAGACTGATCCTCAAAGTGAAGCTGGGAATAGGACGGGAATAACGACGGCTGAGATGCCGGGAACCCGTTAGGTAGGCTGACATGGATAACGTACAGTAAATCTCCTGGAAAAGCATCCAAACGCTACTGGCAGAAATGAATGCCAGATAACCATAAAAACCCGCACAAAAGTTACTTTATTAAGTGCAATCCTGGGTCGTGGTGGGTGAAGTGGAGAATCCTAAATCAGCGAATAATCACTCTACGGAACGAAGAAAAACGCTCAAATCTCCTAAGAATGTCAAATATCTTAGGTAGGGTACATCAAAGCCACAGATGAAATGAGCGGGTAGGATGTGACCGAAACGGCAAGAACTAAGGACTCAAGCCCTAATGGTCACGGTCGATAGAGACTAAATCACTTTAGTAGTTGGTACAAATTATGACGACTCTAGAAATGGAAGTTGATAATTGGAAAGCATTACCTTGGAAACGATTCCAGAAGGTGGTTCTCCGCCTACAAACAAGGATTTATAAAGCTCGGAAGAATGGCGACCGTAAGCTAGTAAATAAGCTTCAGAAGCTACTACTTAACTCGAAAGCTGCCAAATACATAGCAGTAAGGCAAGTCACCCAATTAAATCGGGGTAAGGTTACAGCAGGGGTAGACGGAAAAATTGTATTGAACTGCAAAGAACGGATGCAATTAACCCAAGACCTGCTAACAGGATGGAAGAAATGGGAACACCGCAAACTACGGAGAGTAAACATCCCAAAAAAGGACGGCACTCAAAGAAAGCTAGGCATCCCCACCATTGGTGACAGAGCGTACCAATGCTTACTCAAATATGCGCTCGAACCCGCAGCCGAGGCAACATTCCACGGCAACTCATATGGGTTCCGACCCGGAAGGGGGACGCACGATGTCCAAAAACGGCTGTTCTCAGCTTTAAACTCACAAGGAAGAGGGATAACCAAAACCATCCTAGAAATGGACATCGAAAAATGTTTCGACCAGATAAGTCACGAGACAATTCTGGAAAAGACAGAGCTTCCAAAAATCGCTCTCAAAGGGCTAAGACTTGCCATCAAAGTAGGAGTAAGAGGGGAGTTCCCGACATCAACAGTAGGAACTCCGCAAGGGGGCGTAATCTCCCCACTTTTAGCCAACATAGCTCTCAATGGAATCGAAGAAGTAACGGACGAAATCTATAATAGGATAAACCATAAGGTCTTATGCCTCAGATACGCAGACGATTTAGTATTCATCTGCAAACCTGAACACAACATAGCCCTGGTAAAGGAACAGGCGTCCAAATTCCTAGAAGAAAGAGGCTTGAAAATCAAAGAAAGTAAGACCCACGTCGTTAAATCCACAGACGGTTTTGATTTCCTAGGGTGGAACTTCAAAGTAAAACTCAACGGAAAATTCATCAGCACTCCCTCTAAAGAAAATACGGCAAAGGTGAAAGCCAAGATAAAGGTGACGATGAAAGATAGCCGATTCACCCTCGAACAAAGAATCACCAAATGTGGCTCTCTGATTAGAGGTTGGAGAAACTACAACCAATACTGTGACTTGTCTTCACACGACCTCTGGCCACAAAACCATTGGACATGGAAATATATCCGCAAACAAGGGAAATACGACCGACAAGGCACTGACAAGCTAATTAAAAAAAGCTTCCCCTCTGTCCCTTGGAAGGTCAATGCCCACATCAATGTGACCGGAGACAAATCCCCGTTCGATGGCGACCTATCTTACTGGGCTAAGAGAGAAAACAAGAACTATTCAGGGATACAATCATCACTTCTGAAGCAACAAAATCATCAATGCAAAGCTTGCGGACTGTCATTTCTCAGTGGCGATAAGGTAGAGCTACATCATGCGGATGGAAACCATAATAATTGGCAGAAATCTAATTTACAGATGCTCCACCGTCAATGTCACCAACACCAGCCCATCCACGGAGAAGCCCGTGTAGCTCGAAATTCCCAAAAGGAAAAGTAGATATCGACGCTTGAGCTGTATGCAGTGAAAGCTGCACGTACAGTTCTGAAGGAGAGGTGTCCTGTGGCAACATAGGCATCGACTCTAACCGTACCGCTGATGCCGTTTTAGAACGATGTCAAGCGTGAAGAAGGAATATTCTTAAATCCCAATTCCTTATTCTTCATTCCCAATTCTTAATCGTTAATTTAAAAATAGGAATTACGCACTATTCCTCAGAAAGCCAGTTGATTCCTAGATTTTTCGCTGCTCAACCGAATTTTTTCCAAGAAACGGGGTTCAAAAGGGTAACTCCTATTTAAAATAAAGTCGATGTGAGGATTTTTTAATACAAGCCCCGCGCTGCTTATAGAATCAATCTCAAATACTCCTGGAGGCAAAAAGTGGTTTCACACGTTACTAAGAGCGCGGTAAGGTGTTTGAGGCGCAGCCTGAATAATTACCGAAAATTTTGGGTTTAAAGCCCCGTCCTTTTAGGACGGCTTTTTATTCTGGTTTATGTTAAGATAAAGACAGTAAATATCAAAAACAAATGAAAGCTAGATATCGCTACCGATGCTATCCGACACCCTCTCATAAATTGGCGTTAGCCAAGTTATTTGGGTGTGTCAGAGTAGTATGGAACGATAGTCTAGGTTTTTGCATTTCTGAATATATTGGAGGCCAAAAGAAACCGAAAAATGCCGAACTTCAAAAGCAATTTATCACTCAAGCTAAGAAGTTAGAGGAACGGGAATGGTTATCAGAAGTTTCAGCAGTTCCCCTACAACAATCCTTAAACGATTTAGAGCAAGCATACCAAAACTTCTTCAATTCATGTAAAGGGAAACGTCAGGGACAAAAAGTTAAACCCCCTCGTTTTAAAAAGCGGAAATCTAAACAATCCGCCCGATTCACTCTCACTAGGATTTTCCATCAAAGGTGAGAAGGTTTATTTAGCGAAAGTTGGGAAGCTTAAGGTGATTTGGACAAGAGAGTTGCCCTCAGAACCCAGTTCAGTCACAATCATCAAGGACAGTTCTGACCGATATTTCCTCAGTTTTGTCGTGGAAGTTCAACCCGAAGTCTTGCCATCTTCTGATAGTTCAGTTGGTATCGATCTAGGAATTTCAACCTTTGCAACTCTGAGTAACGGACAAAAAATAAAAGCTCCCAAACCCCTAAAGAAAAGGATTAGGAATCTGAAAAAGTTATCTAAATCTCTATCTCGGAAAACCAAAGGATCTAAACGACATGAATTTTATCGAAAGCGGTTAGCTAAACTTCACGCTAAACTAGCTGATACTCGCACAGATTTCCTGCACAAGTTATCAACTCAACTCATTCGTGAGAATCAAACGATTGTGTTAGAAGACTTAAATGTGTCAGGAATGGTTAGGAACCGCAAATTATCCCGTGCAATTTCTGATTTAGGTTGGAGAACATTTAGAACTTTCCTAGAAGCAAAATCAGAAAAATATGGCAGAGATTTTCGAGTCATTGATAGATGGGAAGCGACTTCTAAAACCTGCTCTTGTTGTGGGTTTAAAATCGGGAAATTAGATCTCTCAATTCGAGAATGGATTTGCCTCAACTGTGGCACGTCTCATGATAGGGATATTAACGCCGCAACTAACATTTTAGTCGCCGGAGGACTTTCGGAGACTTTAAACGGGCGTGGAGGAAGCATAAGACTATCCCAGGATAGCAGCACCCAAAGAAGCGTCAACCCACCAGAATTTAAGCAATTGTCAATTTTTGACTGGCTTGAATAGATGGAATCCCGCGGTACGGCCGGGGTGGATGTCAAATTCTACCTAAATCCTGTAAAATATAAAATCTCAAATAATTATGATAATTTATTTTTATAAAGTAGAGGAGCCTTACGGCTGCTTTTCTAATTTTTCACTACACGACATTTGTCTGCACGGTCAATATTGGTTGACTGTAGAACATTACTATCAAGCCCAAAAATTTGTCAGCACTGATGAAAGATTAGTGGCGACGATTCGAGCCGTACCGACTCCTCAAGAAGCCGCCAAATTAGGTCGCGATCCCAACCACCGGATTCGCGCTGATTGGGAAGCGGTGAAAATTCCCATTATGCGCGAAGCAGTTTTAACTAAGTTTCTCACTCATACAGACATTCAAGCTATTCTCCTCGCCACAGGGGATCGAGTGATTGTCGAGGATTCGCCAACGGATTACTACTGGGGGTGTGGCTGCGACCGAACCGGTCAAAATCATTTGGGTAAAATTCTGATGAGCGTGCGCCAAGAAATTAGTCAGCACCAGGGGCGCTGATAGAAGCTCAAATTCTTTCGTTAATTCTCATTATATGAAGTTCTACAACAAATGTCAACTTATCCTAACAATGAAGAATTCTCCTAGTGAGAGTTTAAGATTGCGAGAAATTTATAAGAGCATTAAAATAATAATTACTATTTGCTTAAGTCGCTCTGCCTGTTGAAGGCAAGGATTAAACCGGCGCGATCGCAGATTTTACTTACCCCAGCCCACCAGAGGCGATACACCGTCGTCTCTGACAAGTGCGCGACGGATTAATTGTACAGATCGGTTGAGTCAAAAACTCAGGGTGAGGCATTTGAGTTTAAACGCTCCCACAGCACATCAAAACTTCTTATTATCATTGTATAAGTACAAAAGGAGATTTATGCAACTCAGAGAAAATACGCAAGAATTACATTATAAACTAGACAGAGAAGTTTTGATACGGCGGATAACAGAACGCATTCGCCAATCTCTAGAATTAGAAGATATTTTAACCAGTACGGTAGCAGAAGTGCGGTCTTTTTTGAAAACAGATCGCATTATGATTTACAGGTTTAGTGCCGACGGCAGTGGAGAAGTTGTTGCTGAGTCAATTAATAACAACCATCTCCCTTCCTTGAAAGGACTGCACTTTCCAGCAGACGACATTCCTGCCAGGGCCAGGGAGATGTATGTCACTTTGCGCCAGCGGACAATAATAGATGTTAACTCCGGGACGATCGTCCTGAGTCCCCTCGATGCAGCAGACACCGGTCAACCTTTAGTAAAGGAAGAGATCCACTACAGATCGCTCGATCCTTGCCACACAGCTTACCTGATGGCAATGGGAGTGCAATCTTCCTTAGTCGTGCCGATTTTGCACCGCAGGATCGCGTCGGAAAACAGCAAAACAGATATCTGCCAGGCTGCCACGTGTCTGACTCGATACGAGCCAGGAAATAATCAAAAAATTCACATCGAACTGTGGGGACTTTTAGTGTCTCACCACTCCGCGCCCCTCAATATTTCACCAGCAGATTTAGAAGTAGTTCAGCTCGTATCAGATCAATTGTCTAGCGCTATAGCCCACGCGCTCCTCCTCCAGCAAACCCGCTCTCAAGTGGCCCGCGAAGCTACCGTGAGCCGCATAGCAGCCCTGTTGTATGGTCACGTAAACATTCAACTGCAACAGGGTTTAGAAGCCACCGTCACCGCTTTGGGCGGTAGCGGCGGCCGACTCTATCTCAACCAGCCGAAAATCAACGGTGAAAAGTTATCATATCCCAAGATTGAAGGAGGATTGCCAATTGCCCCAACCCACAGTGATGCTACCTTTGAACTGTTCACCACAGGAGAACAACCGACACTTCCCAACTGGGAAAAAGTTAAGGCGATCGAAGCTCATCCCCTCTGGCAGGAATGGCTAACTAAAGGATTCAAAAATACCGAACAACTTCCCAAATTGGCGAGTTTTACTAATTCTCAATTCCCCGTTGGGATAATTACAGACTTATACAAAGAACCTCTATTTAGAGTTTTAGTTCCCGCTTTCCAATCTACTAAAATTAGGGGGTTGCTGGTAATTCCCCTCCACTACAAACAACAAGTAGTCGGCTGTTTGACCATTTTTCGCAATGCAATTGATACGGAAAAAATGTGGGCGGGCAGCTTTGACAGCAGCGCGGCACAAACCCTTCCCAGACAATCCTTTGAACTCTGGCGAGAAATAAAAAAAGGTCAGTCGCCCGAGTGGAAGTACGAGGAAATTGAGCAAGCTTTAGCTATAGGCAGCCAATTTTGTTCGGCAATTGGGCAGTACGTTCTTAATAAAGAAGTGCAAACTCTGAATGCCAACTTGGAGCGCCAAGTTCAAGAACGCACCGCCCAATTGCAAAAATCCTTGGACTTTGCCAAAGTATTGACGCGAGTTAGAGACCAGATTCGCAGCACCTTAGATTTAAAAATAATACTGCAAACTATTGTGCGAGAAGTCAGAGTTTTGTTGGATACCGATCGCACGGTAATCTACCAATTTGCTGCCGACAAAGAGGGCGAGGTAGTTGTCGAAGCTGTTTGCGGCCAGTGGCGGTCAATTTTAGGTATCACATCTCCACAAGGATGCTTTCCCGAAGGCTCAGAGTGCTTTTATAGAGCCGGACGGGTGCGAGCAATTAATGATATTTATACTGATGATTTAACACCCTGTCACCGCGAATTTTTGGAAGAGTTGCAGGTGAGAGGAAGTTTAATTGTGCCCATGATGGGCAAAGATTCGCAATTGTGGGGGTTGCTGATTGCCCATGAGTGTTCTGGGCCGAGAGTTTGGCAAACTGCAGAACAGGAATTGCTGCAACATTTAGCTGCTCAAGCTGCGATCGCCATTCACCAAGCAGAACTTTATCAAGAAAGTCTTAATGCAGCAACTGCCGATCGATTAAAAGCCGAACAGCTAGCTAAAACAGTCACAGAATTGCACAATACCCAAGCCCAACTGATTCAAACCGAAAAAATGTCCAGTCTCGGACAACTCCTCGCCGGAGTCGCCCACGAAATCAATAACCCCGTTAACTTTATCTACGGCAATCTCTCCCACGCCAGCGAATACACCAAAGATTTACTCTGCTTGGTAGAACTCTACCGCCAGCACTACCCCAATCCCAACCCAGAAATTAGCGAGTGCTCCGAAGCAATCGACATCGAATTTCTTGCCGAAGATTTGCCAAAAATTTTGGGTTCCATGACAGTCGGAGTTGAGCGCATCCGCCAGTTAGTTGTATCTTTGCGTAATTTTTCCAGGAGCGATCAAACCGAGAAAAAAGCCGTTGACATTCACGAGGGCATCGACAGTACCCTGTTGATTTTGCAGCACCGGATCAAAGCCAATTCCGATCACGACACCGTAGAAATCATTAAAGAATACGCCAATTTGCCCTTAGTAGAATGCTATGCCAGCTCGCTCAATCAGGTATTTATGAATCTGATAGGTAATGCCCTTGACGCCCTAGAAATGGGAAAAAAAGAGCGAGTTATGAATCTTCCCTTTAAAGCGGCAAGTGCAGCGGCGACGCATTTAAGCTCCCAAATACTGCCTATCGAGTCAGGAGATATAAATGCGACCACCGAGTGTTTGATTCCTGATTTCCCATCCCCTTGCATTCGGATTCGCACTGAATTAATCGATGAAAAAACGGTAGGAATTTGCATTGCCGACAATGGTCACGGCATCCCCAAAGAGTTAATCTCTCACATATTTAATCCGTTTTTTACTACTAAACCCGTAGGTCGGGGCACGGGTTTAGGACTGTCTATCAGTTACCAAATTGTAGTTGAGAAACACCAAGGCGTACTTAAATGTGTTTCTGTACCCGGTCATGGTACAGAGTTCTGGATCGAGATTCCGCTGAATTAACTAGAACAACCTAAAAAACTTAACACCCAGAGTCCCGACTTCTTTAAGAAGTCGGGACTCTAACATCGGACATCAAGAAATTATTTTATCTTCATCGCAGAGAGAGATAATTCGATTCACAAAAGCTTTTAGCTCTGGACAAGCTTTAATCGCAATCATCAGATCGTTGTTTTTCAAAATAGCCATTCCATCAATCACTTTGTTATAGTCTTTTCCGCGTTTTCCAGAGCTAAAAATCTCCTTAATCCAATAGTAAGGTGGCTTTTGATGATTCACTGTTTCAGGCGAACCGCTAGGAGCAGAAAGATTGTGTTTCGCTAGCTTCTGGATAGTTGTCCAGTAGGGAAGAAGCCATGCTTCAAAATCATGTGATGCTGTGTGAGGATAGAATTTTGGGTTTTCACCTACCCATGTCCTCATTTTCTCTTTAGCATCATTGGCATCTTTAAAGTCCGGCTTTCCGGTATAAACGTCTGTAAGTGCAATTACAGCATCATAGCCATCATTATCGAGCAATACTCCGGACAGTTTTTGAGACCGAGGCTGAAACCCTCATTCTACCGTTAGCATTTGACCTCACTGAGAAGGTGGAAACCCGCATTCTGCCGTTAGTGATTGAAAACTGTCCGGACTATTGATCGAGGAGAGTTTCAACTATTTTCTTGAGTTTCCCTTGCTTGGGAATTCCACCATGTTGTGGTTTAAAGTCTAGTCTGGGCATTTTTTGCTCTAAACGACTTTGCAGAAACTCATGAAGCTTCTTTCTAAATGCCATTTCAGTAGCACCTTCAACCAAAATAGCAATTCTCATGGACGGCCACCCATCACATTCATTTCCCAAACCTGGTCAAGACTGTAATCTTCTAACCATTTATCCAGGTTAAGAGTGTCAGCCCACCTCATTTTTGCCTCCCCTTCTTCCAAATCGCAGACCAAAATCTCGCTTGGATCGAGAAATCTGATGAGTCGATCTGAGTGTGTTGCAACTATCAGTTGAGTGTGTTTTGAAGCTTCTCTCATTAGATAAACTAAGTGTCTTAAGAGTTCCGGGTGTAGGCTAACTTCTGGTTCATCTAGCAACGTAATAGTTGTTAAATTTTGACTTTGCAGGAGCGCAACCAACCAGAGGAAGCGCAGCGTTCCTTCTGATAGCTCATGGACATAGAAAGGCTGAGGAAAATTTCTATCTGTCCAAGTCATAGACATAGTTCCTGCGGCAACCGGAGGAAAGTTTAATCGATCGAAATCTGGAAAGGCAGCAGAAATGATATTTTCAACCATTTCAAAACTGTCTCGATCCGTCTCCCGAAGGTCATAAAGACAGGAAACGAGGTTTTCACCGCTTGCTCCAGGCAACTTTGCAGGGCGCATTGCTTGAGGTAGACGGATTGGACTTTTCTCTGAAACATCGAGTGCTCCATAATATGTGCAAGAAGCAAGGCTCTTTCTCAGGTTCTCAGGTTCACTATACATTTTAGGAACTTGAGAAAGCGATGTTTCGAGAGGATTATGCTCCCAATTCGGTCTCAGAAGTTCACTGCCTTCTTGAAAATATTTAATATTCAACCCTTGTGATTCAATATACTTGAATGGTTCAGCTCTGTTGGGATTTCTCTGCTGTGTTAAAGATTCGTCTCTGACTTCATAGGACAAACCTTTGGGTGACAATGTTAAGCTGTACTTCAAAGGTTGTTCCTTTGGCACTTGCATTGAAATTTCAATTTCAAGTTCTTGTACTTTACCTCTTGTCAAAATTTCATTCAAGCCGCCTTTAAGTTGTAATAAATTATGTAAATTTCCACTTGCTGAAGCGGCTAGTATTGAAAGAACATCTAAAAAAGAAGTTTTTCCTGCTCCGTTTGCACCAATCATGACGATGAGATTTCTCATCTCAAGCTCAATATTTTGAAGACGCCGAAAACCCCTTACTGATATATTTTCAAATCTATTCATATTCTGTCCTTAAATAGTAAAACTAGCCTAGACACATATATCGAGACTAGGCTAAGTATATCTGCCTTAGATACTTTAGAGGTTTATTGGCACTCCCCAGCTATCAGGCATGGGGATTCTTGGTTCACAGATACACCTTTAAATTACCTATCCTTTCGGCATTACTTAAACCAAAAACCCGTTCCAGAGAACCAAGTTTCGAGCCTAACTTAGACAACCCCAGAGGGCTTATCTCCCCAAGCTTTAAGAGATTTTTCTCTTTGTTTCCGTGTGCCCCACGGTACATTTTATCTACAAAATTTTATTTTTCTGATGAACGGGTGTACATTAGTTTCCCCAGCTATGTTTATCGTGGTTTTCGCCGCCCACTAACTATTATTATTTCCTAGCCAGTCGTTTTGGGATTGACTACCCATTTGTGCTAGCGGTTATTCTACCTGTAGTATTACTCTATTTTACCATGCTATTAAAATGATTGACGGAAACCTTGAAAAATGAATCTGGATAATTAAAGCCGTCCTAAAAGGACGGGGCTTTTACCTAATTTTCCGGTAAGGTTTATGAAACGGTCTGCATCGCTTGAGTTGGTGCAGCATGAAAAGTCGTTGGAGCAGGCCGTTCACAAGTCCTTAAGGTAAGATCAACTTCACCAGCACAGAACCGATCGAACCGAGAAGACTCATAAAGTCGCCGCGGCTGGAAGTGCGGGGCTCCGTAGGCTTTTGGCGCGCCACAATGGCTTCGCCTAACTGCTTTGACAACTCCTCACCTTGGGGATTTCCTTGATCTGCAAAGAGTTTGTTTGCTATTGCAGCGTCTTGAGCCGCACCGGCGAACTCTCCCAAGTCAGCGCGAGACATACTGCGCGCAAAATAAACGGCTGCTAAATCCGATTTCAGATTCAGGGCTTGATTGTAATAATCAATGGCGTTTCTGTAGTTTCCTGCTTGAGCTTCCAGCACTCCCAACCGGTAGAAGTCTTCAGCGGTGCCGATATTTGTTGGCATTCCTCTAGCTCCGAGCAGTTGCGCGTTAGTTAAATTGGCGTTGAGCAAATTGGCGTCGCTGAGATAGGCACTTCTCAAGTCAGCACCGCTGAGGTTGGCACCGGTGAGGTTCGCCCCCGTCAGGTTGACGCCAAACAGGCTGGTGCCGCTGAGGTTGGCACCGCTGAGGTCAGCCCCGGTGAGGTTGGCTCGGCTGAGGTTAGCCAATCTCAAGTCAGCACCTTTGAGATTGGCTCCGGTTAAGTTGGCTAAAACCAAGCCAGCACTGCTGAGGTCGCAGTTGGGGCACTGTCGGGTGGCTAGTAATTGTTGCGTGTGTTGGATGTTCTCGGCCGCTGCAGGAGCGATCGGGGCGATCGCGCTCAGCAGCGTTGCAGCAGCGAGGATTCTGAGTTTCATTTTAACCGTCCAAAATCCAAAATATTAAATCTAAAATAGCTTTTCTCGAAGCAATTGAAAATCACCATAACACAAGTTCACCCAACAAATCTTTTGACTTGCCGTATGTAGGAGTTATGTGCGCCATCAGCACCCTAGATTGAAGTTCTCGGCCTTACCTGAGTGTCAAATAAACACTTCGCTGCCAATAAATTAGGGTATTGACACTCTCAGGCCTGAAGGCGCTGAGATTCTGCGGACAAAGCAGCTTTAGGCAGCGCCCAAAGTCTTACTCTCGCTACGGTGGTCAAACACCGTCTACTCAGTTGGTCAAGGTTTACACCTAACTTACTGGCTACTTTTCTTAAAATGTTGGCCGAACCGTTTAGATCTGCGTTAATTACAGTTCCGTCAGCAGAGCGATACAAGCCACGTTTAATTCGTTTTCCAGATGCTTTCCACTCAGGCGGTTTTTCACCATATCTGGGCAGGGAGTCTCCATCTAAAAAATTAAAGTCGGCGACACTCTCACGAGCGCCGCCGCTCTCCAAAACCGTGCGTGAAAATTTCTCTTCACACGGCT
>NZ_JAUBOX010000077.1:0-38479 GCF_036700445.1 Microcoleus sp. T3_B1 | reverse complement strand
CAGCTTGGAAGAAGACTGACAAGCAGCCCGCTCAATTAGGTAAAGGAAAAAAGGCAAAACCCAATCCTTTAGTCGGACTGAAGTTAGCTCGATTCAGGTCAATCCGCTCCCAGAAACAAACAATTCAGTTCGACCCGGGTGATTACAAGAATGGTCATGTAATGGCTAATGCTAGCAAACACCTGGAAAAGCCCCTCTGGACTGGACAAGGTTATTGCTTAGTTAAGTACGACAAAGCCGTAGAAGTTACCTATAACAAGGGACGCTGGTTCGTGAATATGCCCGTAGAGATGGATATCCCGGAGCCGAGAAATGGTGGAAAAACCATCGCACTCGATCCCGGACTGCGTTGTTTCTTGACCGGATTTGATGGCAATTATTTTAGTGAATTTGGGAAACATGACTTTGGGAAGATTGCTAGGTTGTGTCAACACTTGGATCAGATGCAATCAAAACTTAGCCGCTCAAAAGGTAGCGAGTTTTCTCGATTACGCTATCGATTAAAACAAGCTATGGAAAGGGTGAGGACGAAGATTAAAAATCTGCGGTCTGAAATCCACAAACAAGTAGCAAGTTACTTGGCTCGAAATTACGATGTCATTTATTTGCCGACTTTTGAAACTTCTCAAATGGTGGCAAGAGGTAGTCGCAAACTTAATTCTAAGTCAGCGAGGGCGATGATGACTTGGGCATTCTATCAATTCTCGCAAACTTTAGAACATCTCTGTAATCGTTACGGTTCGAGATTGGTTAGGGTGACTGAAGAATACACTTCTAAAACTTGTACAAAATGCGGTCATATTCACAAAAAATTGGGTGGCTCTAAAAGTTTTAAATGTCCCAATTGTGGTTATGAAATACCCCGCGATTTTAATGGTGCTTTGGGGATTTTTCTCAAAGCTTTGTGGGATACCACCATGCTCTGGGACCTGTCTGATGAGTATGCTATATTCAGATTTTCGCCGATTGTCGGAGATTGTCTGGATTAAAAGTATCAGCAGCGGATTCAGGAATTAGAACAAAATCTTGAACGCTATAAAGCCGAAGTAGAAGGCAAACAACCTTTGTTAGAAAGTGCAGAACCGATAAGTTTAGAAATAGCAGCAAGTGAGGGCACAAATGCTGAAATGACCGCCAATTAATTTGATATGCTCTCTGATTTTCTCAGAGCCAAAATCTAAAATCTAAAATCTAAAATCTAAAATCTAAAATCTAAAATCGAATGGCCGTTTCCCGAGACCAAGATGGCTTAGAAACGATTTCCGAGGGGATCGCAATTTTAATTGACCTAGCCGAACGGGGAGAAATCGATCCTTGGGACGTTAAGGTAATTGAAGTGTTCGATCGATGTCTGAGCAAGCTTACGAACGCCTGCGATACTGATCAGAGTAAGGATTTCTCCGATTTGTCCCACTCCGGCCAAGCGTTTTTGTACGCTTCAATGCTGGTGTTGCTCAAAGCAGAAAGTATCGTCCTCTCCGAACCCCCCGCGAATCCCGACGCCGACGAGCCGGCAGTAGAAGACGCAGAGCACTCAGGCGGGCGACACTTGCCGCAGCATTTAGAACGGCAATTGCGCCGTCGCGGTGTAGCTCAACTACCGCAAAAACGCCCGGTGACACTCCCAGAACTGATTGAGCAGTTGCAGCTAATGAAAGCAGCAATGGAGCAGCAGACAGTTACCCCCCGGCGCCGCCCTACCTCAAAAATGCGATCGCAAGCGGCCCAAGCTATCTTTGAGCTAGCTCACCAAGAAAATCTCGTAGAAACTGCTAGTGAACTCGAACGGTTTCTGGCTCAGCGGGGCGCGGAAATTGACGAGGGTTGGCTGGACTTGGACACATTGCTAGAGCTCTGGCATCATAACGACTCGCACTCTCCTGTCCATTCAGAACCTCCGGTATCGACTGGGGAAGTTCACTTGCCAAATCATGACCGGGTGGGTATTTTTTGGGCGTTGTTGCTGCTATCGGCTCAGTCTAAAGTAGAGTTGCTTCAAGAGGAGTTTTACCAAGACCTCAAAATCCGCGCGCTTTGAGCTTGCAGGGTATTAGGTTCTGGGGGGAAACTAATAACTATGCCACTGCGTCGGTTAAGATTCCAGGCAGAATCTCGCTCTATGGCATTCTGTTGCTGAGCCCCGAATGCGGAGAGCGGCAGTGCGAAGTTCTTGGTGATTCCCTATTCCTGGTTTCTTAAATCTAGGTAAATTGGGGATAAATGATTGATAGCCTGGTACGATGTCGCCTATAAACTGGTCAGGATTTTGCTGTGCTCGATCGATTCGATCGCAACCGCTAGCATCTAATTGTATTGTTCAGTTGATATCAATTAAAAGAGGGTTGAGGAAGTTAATAATGAAAGCGATGATTCTGGCGGCCGGTAAAGGCACTCGCGTCCGTCCTATTACTCAGACAATACCCAAACCGATGATTCCCATCCTGCAAAAGCCAGTGATGGAGTTTTTGGTTGAATTGCTGCGCCAGCACGGATTTGACCAGATTATGGTCAATGTTTCCCACCTGGCAGACGTGATTGAAAACTACTTTCGCGACGGTCAAAAGTTTGGGGTACAAATTGCCTATTCTTTTGAGGGGCGAATTGAGGAGGGAGAACTGATTGGAGAGGCTCTCGGTTCGGCTGGTGGCATGAAACGAATTCAGGACTTCTCGCCGTTTTTTGACGATACTTTTGTGGTGCTGTGCGGCGACGCTTTGATTGACTTGGACTTGACTGCTGCTGTGAAGTGGCACCGGGAAAAAGGGGCGATCGCTACTATTGTTATGAAATCGGTTCCCCGCGAGGAGGTTCCCAGTTACGGAGTGGTGGTAACAGACGAGTCTGGCAAAATTAAAGATTTCCAAGAAAAACCTTCTGTAGAGGAAGCTCTGAGTACCGACATTAACACTGGTATTTATATTTTTGAACCGGAAATATTCAAATACATCCCTTCGGGCCAGGAATACGATATCGGTTCGCAGTTATTTCCCAAGCTAGTAGCAGAAGGCGCGCCTTTTTACGGGATTAGCATGGACTTTGAGTGGGTGGATATCGGCAAAGTTCCTGACTATTGGCGGGCAATTCAGAGCGTGCTCCTGGGACAAGTTAAAAATGTTTCGATTCCGGGAATTGAAGTACGCCCCGGCATTTACGCTGGTTTGAATGTAGCTGTCAACTGGGACAAGGTTGATATTACTGGGCCTGTTTACATTGGCGGGATGACGATCATTGAGGATGGAGCAAAAATTATCGGCCCGACAATGATCGGCCCAAATTGTTGGCTTTGCAGTGGCGCAACTGTGGAAAACAGCGTGATTTTTGAGTATTCCCGTTTGGGCCCGGAGGTGCGGTTGGTTGACAAACTGGTGTTCGGGCGCTACTGCGTTGATAAAACCGGGGCTGCGATCGATTTGCAAGCGGCGGCTCTCGATTGGCTGATTACTGACGCTCGCCAAGTTTTACCGACTCAACACGGAGAAGAGCGGCGGGCGATATCTGAAATTCTCGGTCATGGTGGATAATTGCTAATTGCTAATTGCTAATTGCTAATTGCTCAAGGTAAGGTGCGCCTAGCGCACCCTACTTTTACGTTTATGATCTCAGCTTTCAATTATGGTAATGTGCTTAGGTTGCACCTCACATCTTCCACCATTCTCAAGAACAGGCTTTCCGGCCTGTTCCACAAGAAAATCTACTGTTTGTGGAACAGGCCGGAAAGCCTGTTCATAAAAGGCTTCTTGACAGTGGTGCAACATCTCAGTTACACCTGAGATCTTGCACCATTCTCAATTAGCCGTAGGGGCGGGTTCGCCAACAGCCTTAAAGCTTGCAAATAGGTTCTATAAACCCGCCCGACCCCACGCAAGATGCCTGTTCCACAAGAAAATCTACTGTTTGTGGAACAGGCCGGAAAGCCTGTTCATAAAAGGCTTCTTGACAGTGGTGCAACATCTCAGTTACACCCTACATTTCACGACTGAAGATAAGTATATTGGCTGAGACTCCGCTCGTAATTTTGCAGCAAAAGTTGAGCCTCGGAAAGAGTAATTTTATTTTGCTGCAAAGCTGCTTCTGTCTGACGGCGGATGCTTTCCACCAAATTTTCTGAATCGTACTGTACGTAGCTGAGGACTTCTTTCATAGTGTCTCCTTTCACAACGTGTTCGATATGATAGCCAGAAGGTGTTAGCTGAATGTGAACTGCATTTGCATCGCCGAATAAGTTGTGAAGGTTGCCCATAATTTCTTGATAAGCACCTCCCAAAAATAGCGCCAAATAGTAAGGTTCTCCTGGTTTGAGAGTATGCAGTTCCAAAACCGACTTCACATCTCGCAAATCGATGAATTGGTCGATTTTGCCGTCGCTGTCGCAGGTGAGATCGGCTAAAATACCGCGTTGAGTTGGTTCTTCGTCGAGTCGGTTAATTGGCATAATTGGGAACAATTGGTTAATTGCCCAACTGTCTGGTACTGACTGAAAAACCGATAAGTTGATGTAATAAATGGACGCCATCACCTTTTCTAAGTCTTCCAAATCGTCAGATACGTATTCATTTTGCCGCGCGATCGCCTGTATCTTATCGCAGCAAGCCCAGTACAACTGTTCGGTTTTCGCCCGTTCCGCAATCCCCAAATAGCCTAAGTTAAATAAACTGACGGCTTCTTCCTTGAATTGGATGGCATCGTGATAAACTTCTTGGTAATTTTCGGGACTGATGGATTGGTAAATTTCGTAGAGATTGCGCGGAATTTGGTGCGCGTTTTCATCTACTGGTTCGGGTAGTTCTCTGGGGACATCGCTAGTACCGAGTACGTCAAAAACTAACACTGATTGGTGAGAAGCGATCGCCCGCCCGCTTTCGCTAATGATAATTGGAACCGGGATTTTGCGCTCGTCGCAGGCATCTTTCACTCCCGCTACTACGTCGTTAGCGTAGTTTTGCATATTGTAGTTTTTGGAAGCGTGGAAGTTTGTTTTAGACCCGTCGTAGTCAACGCCGAGTCCACCGCCTACGTCCAAGTAGTTCATATTAGCTCCCAATTTAGCTAATTCTACATAAATGTGGCTGGCTTCTCGAATGGCGTCTTTGATGACACTAATTGAGGAAATTTGAGAGCCGATGTGGAAGTGCAGTAACTGCAAACAATCGAGCATTCCAGCTTTTTCTAGTTCGCCGACTGCACGGATAATTTCAGGAATTGTCAAGCCAAATTTTGCCCGATCGCCCGTGGAAACTCCCCAGCGGCCAACGCCTTTGGTAGTGAGTTTGGCTCGCACTCCCAAAATCGGTTTAATTCCTAATGCTTTGCTGGCGGCGATTGCTAGTTCTACTTCCTCTATTTGCTCCAGCACAATTACGGAAGTTTGCCCTAGCCGCTGCGCCAAAATAGCAGTTTCGATGTATTCGCGGTCTTTGTAACCGTTGCAAATTAACAAAGCGCCTGGGTTTTTTAAGGTAGCCAAAGCTATCATTAATTCCGGTTTCGAGCCGGCTTCGAGCCCGAAGTGATGGGGTTGACCGAAACGCACCAAATCTTCAATTAATTGTCGGTGCTGGTTGCATTTAACTGGAAAGACACCGCGATAGACATTTTTGTAATTGTAGCGAGCGATCGCTCTGGCAAAACACGAATTTAAGCGCTCGATCCGGTCTTCCAAAATATCAGAAAATCGAATCAGCAGGGGCAAAGCCAAATTTCGCTGTTTGAGAGAGTCTACCAGTTCGCACAAGTCGAGGGAACCGCCGCGATCGCCCTTGGGAGACACTGTAACGTGACCGGCTGCATTGATCGAAAAATACGGTTCGCCCCAACCTTGAATTCGGTAGAGTTTCTCACTATCTTCTATTGTCCAAGATGCTTGTGGCAGTTGAGCAGCCGTTACCAAAGCAGTGTCTGGTGCCGCCGAACTCGTGACTGTTGGCGAGTGAGTCGATAGCGGATCGAGATCGGAGAAAGCAGCGGTGGCTGGGGAACTCATAAAAATACTCGGTAAGTGGGAAACTCACTGGCTTGAGCCAAGAGAGGAAAACGGCGCGGCGATTTCAATCGCCTTGAATCCCCTTGCGGGGTTGGAGAGGTATGATTGCCTCTCCAATACGGGGTATGGTTGCCCCGTCTCCCTTTCGGGGTAATGTTCGCTTCGCCAAGGTTATAAAGGCTTGTCACGCTTACAGCACTGTCGAGAGTGACTTTAAGACTGTTTAACTGTAAACAACAGAGCGGAAAACTAGCGTCGCATTCAAGGAGTGTTATGACCTGAATAACGTAGTCAGCTAAGACTTAGGCTGGTCAGCACAGCTTGCTTGATCTCTCTTACAAGCTCAGTGGCTTTAGCCCGCTCGTTACTGACCTTATGGGAAACCTCTTTTAGGAGTGGTCAAATAGATAGTTTATCGCAGATATCGAGTTTCCTGATGCAGTTGAAAAATCACTTTGGGTACAGGGGCTGGCGATTTTAGATTTTAGATTTTAGATTTTAGATTTTAGAATTGACTCTACAGATAGATGAAAAGCGGGGATTGAACTACAATCTCAACCGTATTTGCTTTGCGGGACTTATTTCTTCAAGCAAGTGTCCCTATGCAGGTGAACTCTGAAACTCGGTTTCAGAGTTCACCTGCGCCAAGAGAGTTGTCGGACGATCGCTCGCCCGACACACACTAACCAAAAATCACCTCCGGCGGCGCCATGTCAGCCCCCACCCTCAATCCCCCGTTATTAGACTTCTTCAAGCCCGGTTGAGGTGCTTTTTCTGGGGTCTTCTGAGCCGGTGCAACTGAGGCTGGCGGTGTCACCTGCGGTTGAGGTACTGCCTGTGCTCCTGGCACCACGGGTTGCTGCGACAGCCAACCCAAACCCCCTACAGCCCCAGCCATCAAAGCGGTGTAGCCGATGTACAAATGCACCGGACGCATTTGAAAGCCTTCGCCTGAGTCGGAATCGGAAACAGACACATACATACTGGGAATTGGACTCGGATCGGGTTTGGGCAAAGCATTCGCCATAGCGCTACCGTCTAGTCCCAAGGCGTCGCCCAGTCTGCGGATAAAACCTCTAACGTAAATATCTTGGGGCAGTTTGTCGATTTCCCCATTTTCGATCGATTCGATGTGGTGCACCGGCACGAGAGTTTGACTGTGGAGTTGCAGCAGGGATAGGGAGCGAATTTGCCGTCCCTTACGCAATTCTTTACCCAACTCCCGCAGGCACTCTTCTCGCTCTTGAACGGCTAAAGCTGCTTCTTCTTCCTTGGTGAGTTTTTTCGGCTTTTTGGGAAAACCGAACCCTGGGAAGAATTTTCCGGGGACGGTGACAGTTGCAGGTGGAGCCGACTCGACTTTAAGTTCGTCTTGGGGCGCTTGTTTGCTGTCTTCAGAAGTGTTAGTGTCTCGATCGGAAGTTTCAGTGTCGGACTCGGTTTGGGGCGGCGCTTCCACACTAGCGCTGCGCCAATAGAAGACAGGAGCAGCTACTGGTGGCTCCAATTCTTGAATTTCTGTCACCGTCTCAAAGGCGGGACTTACAGCAGTAAAACTGTCTTGGGCTACTTGCGGTTCAATTTTGTTTTGTTTGGGAAATCGATCGAATGCGAGCTTGACGGCTTCTCTGCTAACTGCTCTAATTAAAATTTCGGCAGCGGAGGCTGCTTCGCCCAACATTGTTTGCAAGCTAGCTAGAGCTTGGCTATAGGTGTCGCTACATAGGAGTTCAGCTTCTATTTGACCTAGGACAGAACGAAAACTTTCTTGAGAAATTTCAATAGTTGGGTGATCTGTCACCCCAAAATAAGTCTCGGGTTTCAGTGCCATGATATTCATGTTGTCTTGGTAGAAGGTATCTGAGTACGTTCTTCGACAGGTTGGCAGTGATTCCGGATTTGGGTTGGGGGAGAGTGGGAGTGTGGGGTATCGGCCAAACAGGGCATCGGGCATCGGGCATCGGGCATCGGTTGCCCCTCACCAATAACTACTGTTTGTGGATGCGATCTAGCAACCAAAGAGATCCGAAAATCCCGACAAAATGGGCAACAGTGGCGTGAGTATTGGCGAGTACGACAAATATATCTAGGGGCTGAATAAATCGACCCACATCAACTGCGGCACCGAACAAGGCTTGCGGCTGAGCTAGAGATTTGGCTAAAAGCGTGCCGCTGATGGCTTCGGCGCCGATCAGCGTCAGCACCATTCCCGATAAGTTGCTCATCAGTGACAGCCGCACCTCTTTGATGGTATCGGCTTTTTTGGGGCGGACTGCGTTACCGGGCGATCGCAGTTGTCTCGACAAGCGAGTGAAGCGAAAAGAGCGATATACGCTGTAAGCGAGTACGGCCAGCCCGCAAATGGCAAAAAATACGCCGCCGCCGGTGCCGGCACTGTTTGAACCCGCACCGGCGGTAGCCCTGGGGAGGGCGAAGGGGATGGCAAAGAGCAAAATGATCGCCGCTACCACCCCTAGCACTAACTGTACCCAGAAGCAAACCCAGCCTGTTGTACGAAGGGCAAAGGCTACTCGCTGTACGGCGACAGGAAGCTTATCGTTATCTAACTGATTAGTCATATTTTGAGTGGGTATAATTAATTGGCATTAGTTGGCAGCAGTTTTTTCTCTTCGGGGACGGTTGACGGCGGTTAACCCTCTTTATAATAGAAGTAGCAATGTTTAAGATTTGTAACTAACATTGGATTTCACATTTGAATAGCGTCGATCGCCAGGTACCCAAAGCAATGACACAACTACAACCCACCGTCACCCCCAAACTGGAACAGCCAAAGTTTGGTTTCAACAGCTACGCGGAACGCCTTAACGGTCGAGCCGCGATGATCGGTTTTTCTCTAACTTTAATTATCGAGTATGTCACAGGCCAGGGCTTGCTGTCCTGGTTAGGTCTCAACTAATTTTAGCAACGGCGCGGTCAGCGTTACACTTTGTCTTGACTGGAACGGCAGCGGGTGTGAATTCTGCTGACCGCGACAAATTCGGGAATTGATTAAAATATTAATTAGAAACAAGCCCAGCGACTTCTCTGCCGAGAGAGTTCTGTTCCAGAATGCAATAGCTGGCTTTTGGAGGTATATATGGGGTGGAATTTTGATTTCACAAGCTTGGCAATTTTGCCTCGCTCCCGTACAATTCCCCACAGGCGAGAAGATGAATTTAGGTCAGCACCCCCGACTGAAGTACGGGGGCTTCGAGCCTCCAACTTTAGGTAGCTGACCAGCCTAAGTCTCTTGAGGACTACGTTATCGGCAAGCGTTAAAGCTCCTACCAGGGAATGCGTAGCTAGTTCACTGCTCTAGAACCAAAGCGTTAAACATCTCTAAGGGGTTTAAGGACGTGCGCTTTGGAAAGTACCGACCGATAACTTTGGCGAAGCTAACTTTACCCCAGAAATGGGTGTTTGAGGACAACCATATCCTCTCGGAGGGGACACCATACCCCTCCACCCCGCGGGGATTTAATTCAATGTAAAGCCGTCGAGCGAAGGACGGGGCTTCAGCCCTCCGCTACGCTCCGCCCAGATTTTCGGTGAAGCTAGTCTTTGAGCTAGAAATCCCGATCGTTCCGCCAACTCTAAGTTTTAGAGCTTGTAAATAAATATAGAACAGAGTAAAACCAAATGAATGCTTCGTGGACGCGACTTTTGAGGTCAGCTTACCGTAAAGAGCCAATTACCAGCTTTGTTGTGACAGTGGGCGTTGTCGATGCCGCCATCGGCAGTATCGGTGCGAGTGGCTCTTTATTGGCTTTTGGGCTTGGCACCGCTGGGGTGGCGATGGCTCTCCGCTGGTGGCAATCTTACCGCTCTGGAGCCGAACAAACCGCACCTGCTCCCGAATACTATCTTCCTCCTCAGTCTTCTAGACCTCAGTTACCGGTGCTTAATGTGTCTAAAAAAAATCCTCCTTATTAAGATGACCGCGCAATGGTGACTGGGCGATGTGCCGATCGACTCCCTGGATCTGAGGCACTACAAAGATAGGGCAAGAAAGTCTTTCGATCTTGGATGCTTGGTTTATGAATATTTCTGTTGCCGAGAAACTGTACAAAATTGGCTCTGTAGCTGCCTGTAGTGGTTTGTCGGTGAAAACTGTTCGTTACTATGAGGAGATGGGTTTGCTGTCTCCTGCGGTGGAGCGATCGCCCGCTGGTTATCGCTTGTTTGGCGAAACCGTATTCAACAGGTTGGCGTTTATTAAACGATCTCAGACTCTGGGTTTGAGCCTGCAGGAAATTAAGGATATTTTAGAGGTTCGCGATCGGGGAGAGTTGCCTTGCTCGGAAGCGAAGCAGCATCTAACGGCTAAGGTAGAGGAAATTTCCGTGCAAATTGCAGCCTTAGAAACTTTGAGGGGGGAGTTGCAAGGCATTCTCAACTGCTGGCAAGAGCAACCCTCGCAGGCGAGCATTACTAGCACGATTTGTCCGAACATTCAGCGGGATTGAGCAGCGGAAAGATACAAAAAAAGGGAAGGAATTATCGGTTTCCTTCCCTTGATGGTTTTGTGGGTGGTTTTGTGGGTTGTTTTGTCGATCGTTTGGTCGATCGTGTTGAGCTTTTAACTGTTTTCGCAGAGTTTGCTGTTGCTTTTTGAGTTGCCGAGCTCTGGCTGAGCCGCCTTTACCTTTGGAGTTTCTGCCCTCGCTGCGGGGAGACTCCCAACTTTTTAGTCTCATGGTTTTACTTGTTTGCACTACTTCTATAATACACCGCCAGATTTTCACTGTCAAGTATTTTTTAGAGCGATGTTTCGTAGTATCAACTGTTGACTGGTGGGGATTTGCTAAAGGCATAGCGATGGTGCGCCCCTAAACACCCTACAGCCCGATGGTGCCCCCATAAGCACCCTACAATTAGAGTTTTTTGTGGGATTCGGTTAACAGCCCTAATTGTGTATATAGCGGTTCTCAAAAAAGTGAGGTATGCCCTATGCCCTCTGCCCTATGCCCTATGCCCTATGCCCTAAGCTGAAGTGCATTTAAATTGTAGAGTCAAATTTAAGAAAAGTCTTGTGGGGTGGGCGTCTCGCCCGCCCAAAAAATACAATTTAGATGCCCAACAGCTTATGCCCTATGCCCTATGCCCATGAGTACCTCATCTTTCTGAGAAAGGCTATATTTATCAGTCCCAATATCCGGCGGGTATTTCAGCATCTGTAAAAATTGGCAGCGTTTCCCAAATTTTCACCCATTCGGGAAATTGGGCTACTTTTTTTAGCTGGAGCGACAATTCTATTAAGGAAAATCCTAAATTGTGGAAATCTTGAATAAGTTCGGCTTTCAAGAAAATTTCATTTTTAGCTAAATCGGGAGCATTAGTCGCAATGACAACGCTGTTGCCGGCTTCTAAATTGCATATATAAACTTGTGCGAACACAGTTTGAATTGTTTTCACCGCTGCCGCATTAAACTCTTGTTTGTGGAACAGGTGGACAACTAGAACACCTGCGCTTGACAAGCGAGTTTTGCACAGTTGGTAAAATTCTTGTGTCACCAATTTATAGGGCATATAGCCGCTGCCAAAACCAGCATCCACGATAATTATATCGTTTTTTACTGTGGAATCTTCTTGGCCTAGATATTCGCGCCCGTCTTGAATGGCTACTTTGAGTCTGTCGTCGAATTGAATGCCAAAAAATTTTTGAGCTACTTCGACTACTTTTTGGTCAATATCTGTACATTGGACTATCGCGTTAGGGAAATAGTGGTGGAAAATTCTGGGGAGGGTGCCGCCACCAAATCCAATTACATATATTTTTTGTGGGTGAGTTTTCCAGACTAATGCTAGCAGCACGGCTCTGGAATAGGGAAAGATTAAATTTAGTGGATTGTTGAGGTCTAGGATTGATTGAGCTACATTTGTGATTAAGGTTTCTCTGTCTGCTAAAAGCAGTAGTAGCACTGAGTTTATTTTTTTTACGGCGATGCAGTTGGCGCCGGAGTTTTGTTGAAATAGGATGCCGTCTGGCTGTTGCTGAAGCCAATTGATTTGTTGGTGAATAGCTGCTAAATTGCTAGTTTGTCGATCGCCTTTATAATCAGTCATACGATTTTAGATTTTAGATTTTAGATTCAGGGTAAACGAATCTTAACTTTAACCCCAAATATGCTACAGTTATATCGGACTAATTTTTTATGTACTTTATTGTAGTTCATGAGTGCTGCGCTTCACGCACTTTGTGAAAAGTTAGGACGTAAGGGCGATCGCATGATTTAATCATACTTGTATGCTCAGTAATTAATTAATGAGTGGAATTAATCGCCAAATCACTCTTGACAGCAGGCACATTGCTAAACACTTGCCAGACACGCCACAAATGAGAAGACTGCTTAATAAAGGACGTGCTGCTCATATTTTTAACGATGAGGCTACTATGAATCAGGTAGCTCAAGCCATAATAGAAGATGGAGAATTTACAGGTACGATTCGGGGCTACGATCGTTATGGTATGTTTTTTGCTGAATCAATTGGTTATAGAGTTGACCCGGATGGTAGCCGTCTTTTACTTTACTACGGAGAGATAAAAGTTGATGCAGAAAACCGATACCACGTTACGCCTAGAACCAGACTTAGTGAAGAATAACTGGGAATTTACAGAGGTATGGATAGATCCAAATCTTTCACCGCCTTATCTGCTTTTGTTACTAAGTGACGCTGAGGGAAATTGTCGGATATACGATCCGGCTGAGGGTTATAAAGTTGTGTTTTCTAGTAAGAGTTATGATGAGGCGCAGTATTGGCTTTTAGAGGATGAGTATGAACCCGTAGAAGGGCGGCTGAGTGTGTCGGAGTTAGTTTGAATAATTCATGTAGGGGCGATTCCCTACGGGATAGCTGCGCTTCACGCACTTTGTGACAAGTTGGGACGTAAGGGCGATCGCTATTAGGTCATTATTCCGCACTGTTTGCTACAATTATTTAAGTCAGCTTTAAAAACTGCCATGACCCAAGCTACCTCAATAACAACTGAATATCAAATAACTGTGAGTTCTCCAGTCTGGCAAAAAGTTGAGCAAATTGCCGGAGAATTTAACTTGTCAGTTTGTGAACTATTGGAACAGATAGGCGAAGGTCAACTGAAAGTTGTTGCGGTTGCAACTAATTCGGAAAAAATCAGCGATCGAGATATTGCAAATGCTTTCCTTTGGTTAGCCGCGCAAACTGATGTAGCAATCAATGTCTACAAGCTACAAAAACTCTTGTATTACGCTCAAGCTTGGTATTTAGGAGTTTACGGCACGCCACTATTTGATGCAGATTTTCAAGCCTGGATTCACGGGCCAGTTATTCCTGATTTATTAGAAAAGTATCAATGCCAATTTAGTTGGGAACCAATTACAGAGAAAATCGAACAACCGAAACTTCCCCAAAAAATTGGGGAATTTATCGAAGAAGTTGCCGAGGCATATTTTGAGTATGATGATGAAACTTTGGAACGAATGATTTGCAGTGAAATGCCTTGGCTGGAAGCGAGAGGGAATTTGCCGAGAGACGAATCTTGTCATGCCATTATTTCTCAAGAATCGATTAAAAAATATTATTCTGCTCGTGTCAAAGAAGAAACCTCTGTCTAAAATTGTCCCTTCTCAACGGAAGGCGCCCGAAGGTTTGGGATTTTCCTTTAAGTACCTGCAAACTCAGAATGAAAAATTTTCAATTTGCGAGCGGGATCGGTAAGCACTCATTTTCTAAATAATAAACGATGAGGCTACTATGAATCAGGTAGCTCAAGTTATGCTAGGATACTCTTGCGAAAAGTAGTGACCTGACACGCGATCGCTCCCATTAAAACCCTGATTGCCTATGTTAAAATTATGGAAGCTCAACCACGAGAAGTACAAAACTACCTGAAAGCCGACGGGACAAGTCCCTTTGAAGGATGGCTTGATTCCCTTCAAGATACTAAAACTGTATCTAAAATCAAGAAACGACTCAGGCGGGTTGAGCTAGGCAATCTGGGAGATTATCGCTCACTAGGAGCCGGAGTTTATGAACTTAAGATTGATTATGGCCCAGGCTATCGGGTTTATTTTGGACAAATCGGGTTAACAGTTGTGTTGCTGCTATGTGGCGGTGATAAAAGCACTCAAGATCAAGATATTAGCCAAGCTAAAAAATACTGGAGAGATTATGAAAGAACTCAAAGTGCCAACAACTAGAAGCTACCATGAATACTTGATTTCTTCTTTAAAAACCCCTGAAAGTGCTGCTGGCTATATCGAGGCTATGTTGGAATTGGAGTCAGAAGGCCCCGAACCTGAATTGCTGCGAGCAGGACTTAAAGATGTGGTGGATGCTTATTTACAGATGAATAAGTTATCGGTGGAAGGTAAATTTATTTATGAGAAGCTCGATCGAATGTTGTCAGAGAGTGGGGGGGAGGAAATTTATGCTTTGATAACTCTACTAGATAAATTGGGGTTGCAGTTGGCTGTCGCAGTAAAATAGGTTAATTAATAAAATAGTTAGGGCGATCGCACTTTGTGACAAGTTGGGACGTAAGGGCGATCGCGATTTCTAGTAACTAGGATATCAGCAGCTAGGATTGGGGCTTAATCTCTGGTAATTTAAAACTTAATTGGTAATATGGATAAAATCAAGGAGCTTCAGTTTTGATTCTGTTGCTTATTAGCGTGTAGTTGTTCTGATAATCAGCAAGCTTTTCTTTAGCTTGAGCTTCCACAAATGTACCTTGAGGAATAGAACTTAACAAGTTGATCGCCTGCTGCAATTTTGATTGAGCATTCTGCCAGACTTCTTTAGGATGAGGTGGATTATTAACCATGACGGCTGCTTCCCATGCTAGTTTTTGGGCGGATTCTAAATTAGTGGCTGCTTTCTGTTCAGTGACAATTCTATTAGTAATCGCCTGATAGTTAGTTCGATAAACACTTAGCTTTTCTTGAGCTTGAGTTGCAACAGCCGAATTGTCTGGAATTGCCTCTAACAATTTGATTGATTCCTGCCACTTCCCTTGTACTTGCTGCCAATTTTCTAGTGGATGAGGTGGATTTTGAGTCATAACGGCAGCTTCCATTGCTAGTTTTTGAGCGGCTGCTAAATTTGTTGCTGTTGGGTCTGGCTGAGGAGCCGGTGTTAAGGTGGGTGAAGGTTCAGAATTTGGTTTTTGCTCCCCAACATTTAGAGGAATTCCCGAATTTGCTATTGTCTCCTGACTCGGTGAAATTTGAAAGGTAGTTTTCCAGCCGACAAAACCCAAAACTCCTAGAGTCAGTGTGGATAGTATCAGTATCCAGCCACTTCTACCCCCGCGTCTTTGCTCTGAAGACATGGTACGGTCAATAGAATTTAGAGATTCTCCTGTCTGTGTGCATCTTTCACTTTGCTTACGACTAGGTTTTTTTTGTTCCTTGTGACGGCGTTCTTCTTCTAACTGTTTAAGAGATTGTTCGGCCTGTCCTCTTAACCTATTAGCCCGGTCAATTAAAGCATTAGCTTTTTCTTTTAAAGATACACATTCATTCAAGATAATTCCTAATGTTGTAGTTTGACCCTCATAAGATATAATAAGCCCATGCTCTTCATCAAACCATTCTATCGCAAACACTAATTCCCCAAAGTAAGATATAAAAGCTTTTATGCGCTCAATTGGCTCGACATTACGTTCAAGATTGTGTACGATACTATCCAGTTTGGGCTGAACCTGTTTTAGCTGTTCTTGAGCTACCTTTATTTGCTGAACTTGTTGCCTTAAACTTTGCTCTTCATCAAAGTCTATGTGAATTCTTAAATCTTCATCAATTTTCCTTACTTCTTCTGGGATACTTAGAGATTTCCTTTCCCATTCTAGCTTGATCAATAATTGTGAATCCTTTAAAATATTTTCTGCTATATTCTTGAGACCATCGCCCCACTCAATTAAGTTTTCAACATTTTCTATTAAGTCAGCAAGAGACGTTTCCTTATCTGGATCGCCCAATTTTTCAGCAAGTAAGCCACTCCCTGCCGATACAAGTGCATCTACTAAAAATCCACCAGGTATTAACCAGCCCGCAACTGCCCCTAACAAAGGTATCGCTCCCAAAAATCCTTTATTGAATCTCTCATTATTTAATACTTCTTCAAGTTCCTTGCCAATAGTATTTAGTCGCTTTATCAGATTATCTATCTTCCCAATTTCACGTCTGATTTCACTAGGATTGCCAATAGTAAGTTTCATTTCCTCGGCAATTTCTGGCAGTTGGTTTAGAAGGTTTTCAATGTCAGCCATGATTTACTCTCCTTTAGAGTGGGGGAATCCCCACTCTAGTTTATCAATAATTGTTTAACAGCTAGCTAATTAAAACTTCCACTCGTGGTTTGGATCGGCAAGAGCAGCCTGCACAGAAGATAAATTAGCCAGTTCTTTAAACGGGCTAGACTTAGCAAGCTCTGTAATCGAATCTAATGCTAATCCCAGTTGCTCATTATTACCAGATGCTATTGCTCGATCTACCACATCGAAAAGTTGATTAAAATTTTGCGATCGTTCATCAAAGGATCGATCGAGGTACTCCATTAACAAGTCACGTTGAGCTTTAATCTTGGCTAGGCTTTCCTTTTCCCAAGCTTTGATTTCACGGCGCTTTGTCCGCTCTTGTTCAGCGATTTGCTTGTACTCAAAGTAATGTGCAATAACTTGCTGAAAGGCATCAGCACCGCTAACAAACGCTGCCATTTTGCTCATTGTTAATTTCCTCACATATTCCGGTATTTTGCTTGAATATTCGCCACGGTCGAATTCAGATTTCCTTGGCTGTCTAACACAGGGGTTTGCATAATTTCTACAAGGGCTTTCACTAGCATTAGTGCCTGTTGAAACTTAGCAGCATCTTGAACTATATCAAAGGATTTTGATTCAAGTTCGTTGAGAAGTAGAGCAACGCGGCTATCTAAATCAGACACCAATTTGCCTAATTCTTTGACTCGCCGTTCGACTTGTCGGATGAAATCTCTAGCCTCTTCAATTTTGGCAACTTCAACGTTAACCTGAGCTTCGTATTCACGTGCTTTCGTTAAAGCTTCCTCACCTTTACCTGCAATTTGGAAACCGCCAACAGCTAAAGCAGGCCCAAGTGCAATACCTCCGAGTACAGCGCCACCTAGTGCCATGCTGCCACCGCCTAACCACGCCGCCACACCAGACATACCGAGTTGAGAAACAGCTACATTGGTACTAAACAAGCCAAAAAATTGAGGAACTGCAACTGTCCCAAAAGTTTGCGCCACGCCTACTGCTGTAGCACCAGCAGCCGCGCCTGCCCCTGCGGATGAAGTCACACCTTGGAATACTTCCTGACCTTCCAGCGCGACAGTTTTGTATTCTTTTAGCTGCTGAATTGATATGCCTTCTAGTCCAGCTAAAAATTTCATATCACTTTGGGAAGCTTTCTGGCCAATGCGTTCGATGAAAGCCACAAACCGCCCAATAGTACGATGCCTTACACGAATTTGCAGTTGACCGTAAACTTCTGCTAATCTGTTGGCTGCTTCCCAGTCTACTTTTAGATCGCTGACTGCTTTCTCCTGTCGATGTTGGGCTCGTTCTCCTATTTCCTTGGCTTCATTCATTTTGCCCATGCCTTCAGAGCCTTTAACCGATCCATACGCAGCCCCAGCCGCAGCTAAAGCGCCCATAATAAACGGAATTACAAAAATCATAAACCACTCCTTTTATTCCCAGTAAATCAATCACCCAAAGACACATTCAGCTCCCAGTTTTTATCCTTCATCTCTTGATATGAATATGTCAAATCGCCTCGCCTACCGATCTGAATTGTGTAAAACTCTGCTTTTCTTATACCATTCACTTCGATAGAAAATTGGCAGTGGTTATCAGATATTATTTTACCTATGCCTAACTCTCCAGTCGCAATAGTTTCTCCTTTATGATCTTTTACTAGCACCTGCCTACCACTTTTAATATCCCCGTAACCTCCTTTTCCATTACAAAACTGACCCACTCCACCGAAGAAGTCATCCTTGAGTGTTAGTGAGCCTTTAATATTGTGATTGAAACCTAAAAAAGGTATTCCTTTAAAGGTTAGAGTTGCTAAGAGAATAACTCCTACTACAATCAAACGTTTTTGACGCTCTGGATTTTCATTAATATAATTTTGGCCGATGTCCAACACTTCTTTAAATTTTCGTTCTCTAAGCAAATCAATAATCGGAGTCAATAGATCAGTCAAATTTGCAAATTTATCTGTTGATAATTTTTTTGAATCTGAACTAACCTCTGCCTTTAGCTCAAACTCTCGATTCCAAGCCGGAAAATCTTCACCCGCCTGCTGCCCGTAAACTTTCACAGAAGCGATCGCCCCCGCCTTCAAATTCGTCAACTCCCTGCGGACAATCCTGATAGAAGCCTCCTCATCAGGAACCCGATCGCCCTCCAGCATCACCTGTAAACAACCATCTTGCAAACTCGCAGTCGCACTAATCCCCTTATTCTGTAACGGAAGATTTAACAGACTGGCGATCGCATCCACATCCCCAAGCTTAGCCCGTTCCTTCAAACTAAGCTGATTTGACTCCGTATTCTCACTAGAACTTGCCCGCCCCTCTGTGACATTTGCAACAGGCAAATTTTGCCCCGCCACTTCAAACTCTTGACTCCACGCCGGCACCTTTGCGCCCGTCTGTCGCCCGTAAACCTTCACTTTCTCAATTGATGCAGCCCCCAAGCCAGCGATCGACTTACTCACCCACGGGGCCAAGACTTGCTGACTAGGCGCTTCTGCCGATTCCAGCATCACCTGTAAACAACCATCCTTAAGGGAAGCTGCGGCGGTGATGCCCTTGGCTTGTAGCTGGCGGTTCAGCAGAAGCGCGATCGCCTTTGCATCTCCCTGTTTCGCGAGTTCCAAAATATTCGGTTGTGTCATAACAGGTAGATACAACTAGCGCTTAGCATAACCTTTTGTTGTCTTAAGTATAAATTATTTCCTAAATACCAAAGCTTGTCAAGCCATATAAAGTCACATTTAGTAGTTGTTTCCATCCCAACTAGGTCATAAAAAGTCACATTTAGTTGGTTGCTAGTGAAAAAGTCATATTTAGTTGGGTTACAATCAGGTCAACCCCTTGCATCTACGTGACCGATGGACGTTGAAGAAGCTTTAGAATTTGTAGACCATCTAGCTTTGACTACTACGGGAAAACACTTAGATAGTCTGCAAAAAGCTATATTACGTGGCGCTTGGGACAATCAGAAATATAAAGAAATTGCACAGCATCACAACCGTTCAGAGAAATACGTTAAAGAGGTTGGCTTTAAATTATGGAAACTTTTATCAGTTGCATTAGGCGAGGAACAAGTATCTAAAGCAAATTTTAGAGCTAAGTTGGAAAATTTACAAGCTTCTAATATTGTCTCACTCGTCGGGAATGGCTGCATTCATATTGGTAACATCTCTGCTGATAGTTCGCAATCCTCAAAAAGATTACAATCTGAACCGCAAGAAAAGGATAAGTTTAACGAAAAAACAAGCAATTCCGAACAGAAAGTACATTTAGATTTAGCTGATGCACCAGAACCCAACCTATTCTCTAACCGCACATCCGAACTCACCACCCTCGAAAACTGGATTTTAGGCCGCACCCGCCTCATCAGCATCTTAGGCTTATCCGGTATTGGCAAAACCGCCCTTACTCTCCAACTAATCTCACAAATTCAACACGAATTCGATTACATCATCTGGCGAAGTCTCCGCAACTCTCCACCCCTAGCATCACTGCAAACCGACTTAATTAAATTCTGTAGGGGCGGTGTCCCCGTGCCCGCCCCCTCCGTGCCCGCCCCCTATCCCGAAGAAAGGGCAACCACGGGGGGATTGCCCCTACTAGAATATTTACGATCGCACCGCTGTCTCATCATCCTCGATGATATCCAAACCATTTTCAGCAGCCAACAACTCGCAGGAAATTACCAACCTGGATATGAAAATTACGGCGCATTCTTCAAACAAATAACAGAATCATCGCACAACAGTTGCTTAATCCTCCTGAGTTGGGAAAAACCCAGAGAAATCGCCGCCTTAGAAGGGGAAAACCGCCCCTGCAAATCTCTGCAACTCAACGGTTTAGGCCCCGAAGCACAAGAAATATTCACAGAAAAAGGATTAGCAGAACCGGAGAAATGGTCAGAACTAATCGACCTTTACCGAGGCAATCCCTTATGGTTAAATATAGTTGCCACATTGATTCAAGACTTATTCGGCGGTAGCGTTTCCGAATTCCTATCCTATGATACCCTATTCTTAGGAGACTTAGAATCACTCCTGCACCAGCATTTCGATCGCCTAACCGCATCCGAACAACAGGCGATCGCATGGCTAGCCAATACCCCCGAACCAGCCGACATCTCAAAAATACCCCAAAACCTGCAATTATCACCGCCAGAACTCTTGAAAGTCATGCAATCTTTAGGACGACGGTCATTAGTTGAAACAGTAAAACAAAATGGGCGATCGCACTTTACGATCGGGCCAGTAATCAGAGAGTATATAATCAACAAAACCCGAAACAAAAACTGATAAACTTATCAATTTTAGTCGTGGAGGCAGAAACCGGGTTTTTTACGAAAATACTGCATACCTGCCTAGAATTTGGTAAAAAACCCGGTTTCTTTGATATTGATGCGTAAGTCTTGAATCTGCATTTACTTAGCAATTACTGACCCCACTCACGGAGTTTTACAATGGCTACAGCAACATTATTAAGTCACGAAATAGCAGAAGGTCAAAGACTAATAGACGCTCTAAATGCAGCACATCTATCAGTTGATTCGGCTCTCTGGATCTACGCCCCAGAACCAGAAACATGGCGGCTAATGCTCACCTCACCTCTGTACGATCGCGAAGGCTCACTGAAAACTTATGGGGAAATTCTGTCAGTCTTTCGCCAAGTTAAACCTGAATTGAAAATCGATTGGACAGCCCTCGTAGCCGTAAGCCCAAAACATGACTTAATTGAGGGCTTACGTCAGATACAACAAGATTGGAATTTAGACTTATCAGGCAGAAGAATGACGAATGATCGGATTAATCAGACGTGGATCGAAGATGCTTACATTTATCAAATCAAGTGAGTTGACCCGGCAAAAAATAGCTTAAAATAGGTGCGATCGCTTTTATTATTAGTCCGCGCAGGCGGACTTTGTATGTGTAGTAGCGGTTTCAACCGCCGAGTCATCCGAATTTGGGTTCCCCCCACATAACTATATTAATGAAAATCGCCACCTGGAACGTCAACTCAATCCGCACCCGCCTAGAACACGTTACTAGCTGGCTGCAAACAAACTCCCCAGACGTTCTCTGCCTCCAAGAAACCAAAGTTACAGACAAAGACTTCCCCCTAGAACCCTTCACCAACCTCGGCTACAACTGCTACATTTCCGGTCAAAAATCCTACAACGGCGTCGCCATTCTCAGCCGATCGCCCCTAACGCAAATCAGCACCGGATTTGCCCCCCTTCTCGGCGACGAAACCACAGATATTTTTGACGAACAAAAACGCCTAATAGCCGGAACGATCGACGATATTTGCATTATTTGCGTATACGTTCCCAACGGTTCCGAAGTCGGCAGCGAGAAATATGAGTACAAACTAAAGTGGCTCAAACTGCTGCAAGAATACCTCAAAATAGCACTAGATAAATCCCCCAAATTGTGTATTTGCGGCGACTTCAACATCGTCCCGGACGATCGAGATATCCACAATCCCAAAGCCAATGCTAACTCCGTCGGCTTGTCTGTCGCCGAGCGCCTCGCACTAACAGAAATCAGAGAATTAGGATTAAACGACCCCTTTCGCAAATTCACCACAGAAGGAGGTCATTATAGCTGGTGGGACTACCGCGCCGCCGCATTTCCACGCAACAACGGCTGGAGAATCGACCACCATTATCTCAGCCCTCCCCTGTACGAACAAGCAAAAAACTGTACAATAGACATTGCTCCCAGAAAATTAATCAAACCCAGCGACCACGCCCCCGTAATTGTCGAAATTTGATTTATAAGTTATAAGGTTAAGAGCAATTGACATCTTGCCCCATTCTCAATAAGCCTTGGATGGGCGGGCAGGATGCCCAGCCCCTACTCCCCACCAGAAAATTCAATCTTTGTGGAACAGGCATCTTGCCTGTTCTTGAGAAATGTGCAATATGTAAGTAACAACCAACCACAAAAAATCATGTTCTTAGTAACCGGAGCAACAGGCGCACTAGGCCGCCGAATTGTACGAGAAATCAGACAGCAAGAAAAGCCTGTCCGCGCATTCGTTCGCCTCGCATCTCGCTACTCAGAACTAGAAAACCGAGGCGCCGAGATTTTTATCGGCGACTTAAAACAAGACAAAGATATTAAAAAAGCCTGCCAAGGAGTGCAATACATTATCAGCACCCACGGCACCGGCGGCGACGTTCAAGCAGTACACTACCGCGCTAACATAGAATTAATCGACTGCGCCAAAGAAGCGGGAGTGCAGCACTTTGTCTTTCTTTCGGTACTGGGAGTCGATCGAGGATACGAAGATTCCGCAGTATTCAAAGCCAAGCGAGAAGTTGAAAAATACCTGCAAAACAGCGGATTGAATTATACAATCTTGCGGCCTGCCGGTTTTGCTTCCAGCTTGTTACCGCTAGCAGAAAGATTTCGAGAAACCGGACTTTACCTGCTGATTGGCGACGGCAAAAACCGCACCTCTGTTGTCAGTACCGATGACTTAGCAAAGATTGCCGCAGACTCGGCAACAGTCGAAGGCGCACGCAACCAAATTCTGCGAGTCGGTGGCCCGGATGTGCTGACAAGGGATGACATTCCCCGCATTTTTGCACGCTTATTCAAGCGCGAACCGATAGTAATCAACCCGCCACTGATGGTGTTTGACGGTTTGAGAAATGCCTTGGGTTTATTGAATCCTCAAGCTCAAAAAGACTTAGGAACTTTGCGGGTATTGCTGGGTAACGAGTATTTCTGCACTCCCGAAGAAGTGCAAAACTTGGAATCAATTTACGGCATGAGAATGGAATCCTTAGAAATGTTTCTGCGGCGCAATTTAAGCGTTTAAAGTGCTAGTAATTCTCGTTACCAGGCTCTGCCTGGTAATGAAAATCCGGAGGCTCTGCCTCCAAATCGTTGCCTCATTTTAATGGAGGCAGAGCCTCCCGATATGCGTTCCCAGGCAGAGCCTGGGGACGAGCAACGAGCAAATCGCCACTGAAACCATTTCTTCTCGTTACCAGGCTCTGCCTGGTAATGAAGATCCGGAGGCTCTGCCTCCAAATTGTTGTCTCATTTTAATGGAGGCAGAGCCTCCCGATATGCGTTCCCAGGCAGAGCCGGGGAACGAGCAAAACGAGCAAATGTAGCGCCAAATCGCAACTGGAAACCATCTAAGCAGAAATAGGTACTGCTTGAGCACCAATATAGCTCGTAACTGCGATCGGCGGAGAAGTCGGCTTAGCAATCAAATAACCTTGAACAAAAGTTGCTCCCCGTTCCCGCACCCACTCAAACTCCTCCAAAGTTTCCACACCTTCAGCAACAGTTTTAATTTCTAATTGAGCGGCAATTTCTAACATCTTTTCAGTAATTAGGGCCTTATAATAATCTTGATCGACGTTGCGAATCAATTGCATATCCAACTTAATAAAATCTGGACGCAGTTGGTGCATCAAATTTAAATTAGAAGAACCGCTGCCAAAATCGTCCAGGGCAATTAAAAATCCCGCCTCTCGGTAAAACCTCAGAATATTAATCAAGTGATCGATATCAGGAGGGTGCTGAGATTCCGCTACTTCAAAAACAATATTGCTGTGAGGAATTCCCGATTCATCAATAGCCTGTACTGTCCTTCGCAGGCACGTAGCGGGATCGTAAACAGAAGTCGGAGAAAAATTAATAAAAAGCAGTTCTTTGATATTGTGCACTTTGGCTTCGCGGATAGCGCGAGTCCGGGCTAAAACATCTAGTTGAAAAATTAGGCCTGCTGATTCTGCTTGGGCAAAAATCCGACCCGGATAAATTAAGTTTCCTTGCTCGTCAATTCCTCGGAGCAGCGCTTCGTGGGCAAAAATTTTAGAAGTATCTGAGGTATAAACAATGGGCTGAAAATGTGTAGTAATGCGTTCTTCGGACAATAAGTCTAACAGCCAATCAGAGTTACTCAAATTAATAAAACTGTCTAAGGAAGTGCTGCGATAAAAATCGCTAAGTTGTGGCTGTTCAACTTCGGGCATCCACAAAACTTTTGTCTCTTTCAACTCTTGAGTTGTCAGCACCGATGATGCTAGGGCGTTAAACTTTTCTTTGGCTATTCCCTCAAGCATAACGTACAAACACTTGCTCTCTTCTAAAAGCTTGAATTCAAGTTTAGCCTTAGTCAGTGCCGAAATAACCTTGGTCAGGGTGTGCGATACTGGAAACCACAGGTATAGACCTCCCCTGCCCTCTATTTTTTCGGGTACTGTTTCGCAGCGAGAGCAGGAGCCGAAGGCTTTGCCACTTATTTGCATTGGAATATCCTCCGGTTTTTGGGTTAATTTTAGACAAGGTAACAATTAACTTCTATTATAAGCTTATTCAGCTATTAATTCATCTATCTCAAGATGTAAATCTTAATGAACTTGTATTTAAGAATTATTCGGGCAGTATTTATACTTACATCGGGTTTCAAGCCTTGGTCAAAGTTCTCCGCATTGAGCAAGTACCTGTGATTAAACACAGTCCCAAATCATCACAGAGGGAGAAGGCAAAGGCTTGTTCTCTCCTCTCTAATGCTGCTCTGATTGTTTACGTTTTATTCTATAATTCCCTCTGCCAAAACAGTGGCTACAGTTGATTTTTTAGCAAAGGGGAATTAACACGCCCATGAAGCGCAGCTATCCCGTAGGGAATCGCCCGATCGACTAATTTATGCGTACCAGAAATATACACACCCGGACGATCGCCCAAAACAAACTCACTTGCTGGGGCATATCCAATCTAATTTTATAATCGGGATGACAGGATTTGAAGCAGTTTTGGAGATACTCAGCTACTTAGAAGAGTCGGACTGAGCGAAGGATGAGCGGAAAGTCAAATGTCCAAGAGGGTAATAAATCTGAAACCCGTTACCCGTGAAGAGTTAAAAGCAATCGGGATGACAGGATTTGAACCTGCGACCCCCTCGTCCCGAACGAGGTGCGCTACCAAGCTGCGCTACATCCCGAAATTAGTCACTAGATTTTAAGCTTATCACATTCAAGTAAAAATTTAGCAACCTCGTATATAATTATTTGTAAAACACTACTCAGGCGGAGACAGACGTGACAGTTAAGCCCCAGTGGTTGCGAGTTAAAGCCCCCCAGTGGGAGCGCGTCGGCAACGTCAAAGAAATTTTGCGGGATTTATCCCTGAATACGGTTTGCGAGGAGGCGTCGTGTCCGAACATCGGCGAATGCTTCAACGCAGGTACTGCGACTTTTTTGATTATGGGCCCGGCTTGTACCCGCGCCTGTCCTTACTGCGACATCGATTTTGAGAAAAAGCCCCAACCTTTAGATCCCACAGAACCCCAAAGATTGGCCCAAGCAGTGCAGCGGCTCAAACTCAACCACGTCGTGATTACCTCTGTCAACCGGGACGATTTGCCGGATGGGGGCGCGTCTCAGTTTGTCGAGTGCATTCAAGCAGTGCGATCGGCGATGCCCGATACAACTATAGAAGTTTTGATTCCCGACTTGTGTGGCAACTGGCAAGCTTTAGAAATTATTCTCGCAGCCCGGCCAGAGGTACTCAACCACAATACCGAAACCGTAAAGCGACTTTACCGCAAGGTGCGGCCGCAAGGAAAGTACGATCGCACCTTGGAACTATTGCAGCGAAGCCGCGAACTCGCACCAGGGGTTTACACCAAATCCGGCATCATGGTGGGACTCGGAGAAACAGACACCGAAATTCGGGAGGCGATGCAGGACTTACGGGCTGTCGGCTGCGATATTTTAACAGTTGGACAGTACCTGCAACCGACTCAAAAGCACTTGAACGTCGAAAACTTTGTGCCTCCAGAACAGTTTGATGCTTGGAGAAAGTTTGGCGAATCTTTGGGATTTTTGCAAGTTGTCGCTTCTCCCTTAACTCGCAGTTCCTATCACGCCGAACAGGTGAGGGAACTGATGAAACTTTACCCACGCTAGCAATTTTAATTTGAGTTGACTCGCGCCCATTGGTGACAAGTTAAGACTTAACTGCATTTGTCAATCAGTAATATTACTCAAAAAAACTGCTTTTTTAGGAGTGGAAAATTTACGATTTGAGAGGGAGTAAGTATAAATATCATGGGAGGCATGATTCCTCGATCGCCCATATCTCAGTTTTATGCCCAAAATCCGAGTAAATGTTGAGCATAATTGCTGATTGACAATGCTTTCTTAGCTTAACTTGTTACCAATGACTCGCGCCCGTTAGCGAAGCCCTCGAAGAGGATCGCACCATTCTCACTACAACCAGATCAACCGGGTAACACCGAGGAAAAACTTGCGCTTGATATGCAGGCCCTGGGCAAAAAACCCGGTTTCAGATGCGGATGTTCTGGGCGTGATGTTAACCCGGAAGCAGCCGCCAATAGCAAAACAATTATCGGTCGATCGCCAGCTCAAACTCATGACTTACGCAAAAGACATCGAGAAACCCGGTTTTTGCGTCAGCCAATAACTCGGTACTGGGGACTCTAGCAACTCTGAAACCCATATTCTGTAATGGATTAAACTTCCGCGCTCACTGCAGCGTATTTAATCAAGAGCGCCGAGTTATATAAAGTTTTATTAAAAAAATGGCGAATTTTCCGAAGTGATCGGGAACCAGCTTATTGGTGATGAAGATTAACTTAACTTCTGACTAACGTCACTTGTTTCTAGCCAGTAACTATCTATACTAGCTACATAAACAAAGAAGTAAAGCACACTTTTCGGGCCTTCAACCTGTTACATCAGAAAGTTCTTAGCGTTTTCCAGAATCTTGGTAAAACAAGTGGGGCAGCAAAAGTTCGATCGAACAACAGCAGAAAAGTCAGAAAAGTTACTAAAGAAACACAAAGCGGTGATGCTTCGTCTTAACCAAATGGGCATCTTAATTATAAATAACCGCTAAGCGTAGCATCTTTTCACCGGAGCCACTGAGAAAATCACTATGCCAGCCACCTCTTTTTACGCTGAAGCTGAATTCGACGAACAACTGCAAGTCAATCCCTTGCAAGGTGATGTGTTGGATGAAGATGCTGAAGAAGCTGGAGACGAACTGCTCGACCAAGACCCAGCAGAGACAGAAGATGCAGACCCAGCAGCCAAATTGCAAAAAAATGCCAGCCGTCGCACTACAGATTTAGTGCGCCTGTACCTCCAAGAAATAGGTCGGGTTCGTCTCTTGGGTAGAGACGAAGAAGTCTCGGAAGCTCAAAAAGTTCAGCGCTATATCAAATTGCTGGAATTACGTAACACCGTCGCCTCCCAGGAAGAAGGACTAATTGGGCGCTTCGTGCATTTAATAGAAGTGCGCGATCGGTTATCCGCACAGTTGGGACATAAACCTTCCCTGGAACGCTGGGCATTAACCGCCGGTGTCGGTGACGTGCCAGAACTCAAGCGAATTATGTCCGAAGGCAAGCGCCAGTGGGCCGAGTTAGCCGAGATGACGGTGGAGGCGATCGAAAGAATTCAAGCTGAAGGCATCGAAGCTAAAGACCACATGATTAAGGCGAACCTGCGCCTAGTGGTTTCGGTGGCGAAAAAATATCAAAATCGCGGTTTAGAATTGCTCGACTTAATACAAGAAGGTACTCTGGGACTGGAGCGAGCTGTAGAAAAGTTTGACCCGACGCGGGGCTATCGGTTTAGCACCTATGCCTACTGGTGGATTCGGCAGGGAATTACGCGGGCTATCGCCACTCAAAGCCGCACCATTCGCCTCCCCGTCCACATCACCGAAAAACTTAACAAAATCAAAAAAGCCCAGCGCAAAATTTCTCAAGAAAAAGGTCGGACAGCTACGATCGAAGACATCGCTGTCGAGTTGGACATGACAGCGCCCCAAGTCCGAGAAGTTTTGCTGCGAGTTCCCCGTTCTGTTTCTTTGGAAACTAAAGTGGGCAACGAAAAAGATACAGAGTTGGGCGACTTGCTCGAAACCGACAGCATCTCCCCAGAAGAAATGCTGATGCGAGAAGCTTTGCACCGCGACTTGCAGCAACTGCTGGCAGATTTGACCAGCCGCGAGCGAGATGTAATTCTGATGCGCTTTGGTTTGGGTGACGGACACCCCTATTCGCTGGCAGAAATCGGTCGCGCCCTCGACTTGTCCCGCGAACGAGTGCGTCAAATTGAAGCCAAAGCTTTGCAAAAACTCCGCCAACCTAAGCGTCGCAACCGCGTCCGCGACTATCTGGAGTCTTTGACTTAAATTGGGACGGTCAGTCAGCGCGATTAATCAGGGATCAAGGCATTTGGCACTTGTGCAGAAGGCATGAGGCATTCGGCAGAAGTAACAATATTTACTTCTAAACAACTTCTCTGTCCTCTGCAGCAAGTCAATCGATTTTAGATTTTAGATTTTAGATTTTAGATTTTAGATTTTAGATTGAAGTATTGACTTGCGCGAGATGAATCCGGGGGCTTGTATCCTGGATGCTTTCATATCGTTTCCGGTTGTATCGGAATGATTTAACCGCAGAGGGCGCAGAGAACGCAGAGGGAGAGAATACAGAGAGGAATAATTCCGATGCTACCGGATTTGATATCAGTCATAAAGCTGGTTACAAGTCAAAAAATATCAAAAACCAAATTTTTTCCTCAATCTTTTTTCAATAAGCTGCGATATTTGCAAAATATCTCGATCGTTGTGTATTATTGTCAATAGGCAGACTTTCTTGAGAGGGTCACTATGGCACTTTATACCGCGTCCTCATTCAAATCCGAACTCAATGACAAAGGCTGGCGGATGACTCCCCAACGGGAAACCATCTTGCACGTGTTTCAGAACCTCCCCAAAGGCAATCACCTGAGTGCGGAGGATTTGTACACTTTGTTAAAAAATCGCGGCGAAAACATTAGCTTGTCCACCATTTACCGAACTTTAAAGTTAATGGCAAGGATGAGCCTCCTCCGCGAACTCGAATTAGCAGAAGGTCACAAACACTATGAAATAAACCAGCCTTACCCGCATCACCACCACCACCTAGTCTGCGTTCAGTGCAACAGAACGATCGAATTTAACAACGATTCGATTTTGAAAATTGGCATGAAGCAAGCTGAAAAGTCTGGGTTGCACCTGCTAGACTGCCAGCTAACCATTCATACGGTGTGCCACGAAGCTTTGCGGATGGGATGGCCGTCTTTGGTTTCCAGCAATTGGTCTTGTCCGAGGTCGATCGCCCAGAACGGCAGCAGCGCCCCGGATTTAATCGAGTGACATTACACTATTTTCGCATTTCAAGTACGACTTGTTACAAGTTTTAACAAAAATCGGTAGCCCAAGTGCGATCAGAGTTACGCAGAAACCGGGTTTCTTAAGAAAAATACATCATTTCAGGAATGAGTCGGAAACAAGAAACCCGATTTCTTTGATGTAGCGTCCGCAAGCCTGGGGCTAAAAAGTTTGGCTCAACAAATCGTCGCTGCTAACCCCGTAACTGCGCTGAGCTCGATCGAGGGCATCTCTCGTCGAAGTATCCAAAACTCCGCTGATCGAGCCTGTGTAAAAGCCGAGGTCTTGCAGCCGCCTTTGTAATTGCTGAATGCTCGATCGAGAGTTCAAACTGCTGCTAATTGGAACAGCAGGAACAGCTAGCCGCCCAGCTAATCCGTTTTGGAGCGCAGCCCAAGTCGCCGGAGTGGCAATACCCGTCGCCGGTGACAAATTGCGTTCCTGCTGAAACGACAGCACCGCAAACTCAGTCTCGGCTCCAAATACTCCGTTCACCGGGCCGGGGTTTTTGCCCAGACTTCTGAGCGCAGACTGAAGCTGTCGGACAGCAGGCCCAGTATCGCCCCGTCGCAGACCAGCGGCGATTTGCTGCGGCACAGGCGCTGCGGCCTGCCTGTTGCCTTGCCGCAAAGCCGATCGAGTGCTGCGATCGACCCTTCCAGTCCCGAACAGCCCGCTATCTCTCTGAAAGCGGATCAAAGCTGCCTGAGTTGGTCGATCGAACCAACCGTGAATCTGGCTCCTGTAATAACCCAATTCTTGCAGCCGCCGCTGCACAAATTCTACTTGTCGGCCTCTGTCGCCCAACTCCAGAAAATCTCCGGCATTACTCTGTTGCTCATCTTCCTCAGTCCATGAGGTAATTTGAGCTTGCCTCATCTGGGCATCGATAGCAGTCAAAGTAGCAGTGTCAGCGCAGCCGTCAGAAACCAGATTGTAATCTTGCTGAAAACGAGTCACAGCGTAGAGAGTGCGTTCGCGAAACTTGCCGTCAACGCCACCTTCAAAATAGCCCAAAGCTTTTAATTGCCGCTGGATCAAGTCTACCGTCGCCCCTCTGTCCCCGAACCGCAGCCCCTTGCAACCGCCATTTCCCGAAATATCCCCTGGAAGCGTAACGGGGGGAACTGGCCGGGTGGAACCAAACAGCAAAGCTAAAGTTTGCCTATCGGCAATTCCAGTTACCCGCAGTCGATTTATTCGCTGGAAGTATCTAACCGCATTTTGAGTAACTTCGCGAAAACTCCCTGTTGGACGCGCGTTGAAGTAGCCTAGCTGCTGCAACCTGCGCTGGAGTGCGGAAACATCTGCACCCGCGTCTCCAAAACGCAGCTCCCGATAATTTGTATAAATAGTATTAAAAGGTCGATCGTCATCCCCGGCAAAACTGTTGAGTGCGATCACAGTAGCTCGATCGGGCCTACCAGTCAGCGACAGTTGATAGTCTCGCTGAAAGTTAGTCAGCGCCTGTTTTGTTACCGGGCCGAGTTGACCTGTCGATGATCTGGGAAAATAACCGAGTTCCCGCAACCTGTCTTGAACAGAGCGCAAATTTGGATATCCCGGATCTATTTGAGCAAAAGCCGAACCGGCTGCACTCAAAACCGACAGCATCAAAGCCAGAGACAGCAAACGGACGTAAGTCTGACTCGATAGGTTTTGCCACTTGGGCTCATCAAAAATTTTCGACTCTGCGGGTGCTTCGCAAACAAGAGCAAGTTCGAGGTAAGCAAGAGATTCCATAATTTTTTAGTGTGAAATTGTGGGTGGATTGTGTGAGCAAACTGCCAAAAATCATTTTTAGCACGCTTGGCTTGGATTCTATCAACGCTAAGTTCTACTTGGAAAGCGCGAAGCACCCGTTTTTCTAAAAAATTTACAGTCAAAAATAATTACAGGTAACAACCAAGATAGCATCGCTGCTTCTAGAGACGCGAGACTAAACAAAAAAGTTTGCAGGCATAGTCTTAGCCTTTAAGGCCAAAAGACAATAAGTTCTGGGGTAGTGCTGGCTAATATTTTATCTGGGGGCCGCAGAAATTACCACAAGACTTGCGGGCCGGTTCTTATCACCTTAATTGGTTGTCGGGTAAAGAGCCTGAAATCGCAGGTTTTTTGTTAAGAAACGCGGCTTCTTCATGTGGCGAGTGCGTCTGGGAAAGTACCGCTGATTAACGAAAAAACTAGCCACTAAAAATCCCCACTTTTGCTAGTTGCAAATAGAACGGGGATTTTTTGATAAGCTCACATCTTGCATCATTCTTAAGAACAGGCAAGATGCCTGTTCCACAAAGAGTGAATTTTCTTGTGGAATAGGCTTCTTGCCTGTTCATAAAAAGCTTATTGAGAATGGTGTAACATCTCGTAAGTTGACTGTGTATTAAAAAATCGACGCTCGCTTAAATTAAGCCGAACCGATCGCAAATTACAGCTACTCCCGCTGCAAAAATAGTAATTGCGATGGCTACTAGCGGGTTTTGGCCTCTGCTCACCGCAAAAGAGGTAACGACCCCAGCTCCCAAAGCTGCAGTAACAGCAGCAGTCGCCAAATCTCGATCGGGACGTTTGTCGTACATATTTTTTATTGTTGGTAGCTGTTAAGCTGAAAACTTACATCTTGTTATCCAAGCTACCATTCTTGCCTCTGCGCCAGTGACAACAGCCTGGGTTTTGCAACTAACCTTAAAATTTTGCTAATTTTCTTAACATACTCTCCTGAAAAACATAAGTTTTACTTATGTTTGTTCAAGTTTTTCTGTTGACTTTTAGCTATTGAAACCTTTTGTCTGCTGGGCTTTTATGTCAAATTCAGGATTTTGCAGGGGGCGATCGCACCCGCAGTCTGTGCGCCTCAAACTGCAATCTCAAATATCGTAAATAAATTTAACTTGACTTTTTGTGATAAATGTGTAAATCGCTATTTGGGCAACAATAGACAGGAAAAAAACCGGCGTTGGTGAACAATTTTCACACTGCCATTCCTTCGCTGCCGTCACAATCAGAGGAGTATATTTTTTGTCTAAATCCTATTCGCCCTCAATTCTTTCAGTATTGCCGCCTTTGACCCAACCTTCGCGATCGCCATCCTCAATCCGAATTCGCTGCCACTCTTTGTCGGGCGACTCTTCCAAAACTACGACTCTTTCCTTGTAACCAACACCGCCAATGCGGTTCGAGTCTCGGCTACCAGTATCCCGGAGAATTAAGCCGATCGGCTGAGTCACCAGAGCTCGGTAAGCTCCCGGTTCCAGCGGTTTCGGAGACGGGGCATCGCTAGATGTAGAAACAGGGCTAGCCTGGGCTGTTGACTTCGGCGCAGCGCCCGCAACCTGAGCTGGTGTTTTGTCGTTGGAAAAAACTGGTTTTTCGGGGATAGTAGTTAGCTTAGCGGCAAAGTAAAGTGCAGCAGCCACGCTAGCACCTGCCATCAGGACGATCGCGAGCAGAAAACCCACTAAAAATTTGAAAACGCTATATACAGTGTTCATAAAACCGCAAATGAAGGAAGAGGGAAGTTCGGCAACGGATTCTGTAACGGATGTAACGGATGTAACGGATGTCAGGCAGAAGGCAGAAGGCAGAGGGAAGAAAGTTGACTGTTGAGTGTTGACTGCTGAATGTTGAGTAAAATCTGGTAACTGCCAACTGACAACTGGCTACTAACTACTGACTACTGACTTCAAAAGGTTAACCTTGAATCCGGCGGCTCAAACTGCCGTATCTAGAAGCAAGGCGAGCTTTCCCAGCCGCGGCCCAATCTTGGAGAAACTGGATTTGCTCTTGAGCCGTTCTGGCTAAGGGCACCATCTGACTAGCTGATTCTAAAATATCATCCGTGGTAAAGTCTCGATTTTGGCTAAAGCCAATGTGCATTGCTTCAATCAAAGTTTGCTCGATTTCGGCCCCTGAAAAATCGGGAGTTTCGTAAGCCAAGCGCTCTAAATCGTAATTTTTGATGCTGTGCGATCGCAACCGCAACAAATGTACCTCAAAAATCGCCCGCCGTTCCTCCTGGCTGGGCAAACCCACAAAAAATATTTCGTCAAACCTGCCTTTTCTCAGCATTTCTGGTGGCAAAGACTGGATGTTGTTGGCTGTTGCGACTACAAACACCGGCGAAGTTTTTTCGGCCAACCAAGTAATAAATGTCCCGAACACCCGGCTGGTTGTCCCGGAATCCCCTTTACCGTCTAATCCCGCAAAAGCTTTGTCAATCTCGTCAATCCACAGCACGCAGGGGGCCAAAGCTTCGGCTAGCTGAATCATTTGCCTGGTGCGGGATTCCGATTCTCCGACTAATCCGGCAAACAAGCGCCCGACATCCAACCGCAGCAAAGGCAAATGCCAGTGGTGGGCGATCGCCTTTGCTGTTAAGGATTTTCCGGTTCCTTGAATTCCGACTAACAACAAACCTCTGGGATGTGGCAAACCGTATTGGCGAGCTCGATCGGAAAAAGCACCGCCGCGCCGCAGCAGCCATTCTTTGAGATTGTCCAAACCGCCGATATCGGATATATTTTCGCGGGCTGGGTAAAAATCCAGAATTTGAGTTTGGCGAATTGTTTGGCGCTTTTCTTCTAAAATCAGTTCCGCGTCGTCGGAATGGAGTTCGCCTCTGGTGGCGATCGCCTTTGCCAAAACTCGGCGGATTCGTTCGATCGACAACCCTTGGCAGGAGCGCACTGTTTCGTCCAGCAAACGCCCTTCAATGGCTTGTCCGGTAGCCCCTAATAGCCTTTCTACCTCAACTTTGATTTCCGCCGCCGCAGGCAGGGGAAATTCCAAAACTGTCATCACTTCGCTGAGGTCTTCCGGGATCGAAATTAAAGGAGATATGATGACAATATTTTTGGGCACAGATTTGAGGAGTCTCGCCAAATTCCGCAGCTTGCGGGAAATCGAGACATCTTCCAAAAACCGCTGAAAGTCGCGCAGAATAAAAATTGCCGGCGCAGTGGCGGGTAATTTTTCGAGAAATTCCAAAGCTTGCAGCGGGTTGCGCTTGCCAAAACCTGTATCGTTGGGATTGCCTTGGTAGCCATCAACAAAATCCCAGATGTAGACGGCGCGAGAACCTTGTTTTTTGGCACTTTGGGCGATCGCCGCTTCTACGCGCTCTTCTTCCCGTGTGGGAATGTAAATTAGGGGGTAGCGCGATCGCAGCAGTAGTTCAAACTCGTCGCTAAAAATAGTCATTAGTCAGTTGTCAGTGGTTAGTTGTTAGTTGTCAGTGGTTATTTGTTATTTGTTCTTTGTTCTTTGTTATTTCTTATTAGCTAATGCCAACTGCCCACTGCCAACTGCCCACTGCCAACTGACTAAGGCAATTGCCGTTTAAGTGCTTCCAGAGACGCCCAGCGACTGTCTGAGACTGTTTCGGTGCTTTCTGTATTTGCATCATCAGTTAAAGAAATTCCCGGACATTCAGTATCGCATATCTGTTTGTGCGGCAGTTCCAAACACATTTGCTCGTACACCCAATCGCCCGGAGAGAAATAGCCGCCTGGGGACAAATTTTCCACCAAATCTTCTAAAGCAACTTCTATTTCTGCTGAACTTGAATCTGTTTGATTTGCTGTTTCTTCTAGCCAGATTAGTTCTGATGAGTTGAGTGCCAAACGATGATTGTATTGTTTCAAGCATCTGTGGCAGGTGAGAGTAACAATTGTTTCTGCTTTTGCCTTCACCTCAAGATAATTCCCTTGGTGACTCACTTGCAGTCGCCCTCGCACCGGAGTAAGAGTTTCTAAATCGGGGATAAATTCTTCAAAATCAATGACCTCTTTCCGCTCAGTTTTTGTGAGTAGATGAGGGATATAAATTGTCTCCATAATCTTTCGCCTTCCTAATTCTTGAATTCAAAGGTCAAAAGGAATAGTTAATTTTTTAACTTCTTCCTTCTTCCTTCTTCCTTCTTCCTTCTTTAGCGTCAGCGCAGCCGCACTACCAAACGCCGATCGGGTTCTTGTCCTTGACTGTAAGTTTCTATATCCTCACATTCGCTCAAAAAGCTGTGGACTTGACGGCGTTCTGCCGAAGACAGCGATTTTATTTCAACTTCAACTCCCGTCGATCGGGCTTGATCTGCTGCGTACTCTGCCATCGATCGCAATTCCTCTTGGCGGCGGATGCGATAGCCATTTAGTTCAACTGTATAAGGAATTGACTCCTCTACTTCCTGACCTATATTCTGAACCGTGTTGCAGAGGTACTGAATGGCATCTATTACATTACCGTTTGGCCCGACTAAGATTGCAACTTGTTCTGGAGTCAGATTGCTTTCATCTATTGTCATCCAATAGCAATCTTTTTGTTGTTCGCATACCACTTTTGAAGGAATTGCGGACAGTTGTAGCAATTCTTCTAACCATGCCTGTCCGCGCTGCATTTGAGAGTCTTTCATTGTTGTTAAAGTCAAGCCTTTTTCTTAGAACGCTTGGGCTCAAATGGAAGTGCATCTAATCCTTGTTCTTTTTGGGTTTTTGCCTCTGCTTCGTCCACTATTTTTTGCAGGTTTTCCGGCAGCGGTTCTCGCGACAAAATGAACGACTGAACAGTTTGGAAGATGTTAGCAATCAGCATATACATCAACACGCCGGCCGGCAGCGGGAAGAACAAAAACATCCCTGAAAATATGACTGGCGTCAGTTTGTTGACTGTAGCCTGTTGGGGGTTGTCGTTTGGTCCTTGTGCTTGTCCTGAAAGGATTTGGTTGATATACAAACTGATGCCGAAGCCCAGGATCATTACCAAAATATCCCAGTGGATTGTACCGTCTGAGTCGATCGCGCCAACGCGACCTAGAGCTTCAATAAACAGGAATCCTTTGTTACTAGCCAATCCGGGGATTGTGCCTTGAACTGTGGCTTCACCGGGCGCTAATGCCGTGATGTTGCCCTGTTCATCTACCTTGACAGTTTCTTCGCCTTTGATGACTTTCCAGCCCGGTTCAAAGTCGATTTCGCTTTTATTTTCTGCCGCTAAAACTTTGAGAGGTTTGCCCTCTGGGGTTTGAAAATTAATCTTGGTTGTGTCGCCGACTGCGAGTTTGTCGCCGCCTGGAATTACACCCACAACAGGAGCATGAAAAGTACCTGTGACGTAAATATTTTGTGGCGGTGTAGCAAAAGCTTGCGGTTGAACATTTTCGATTTGTTCTTTCGGCAAAACTTGAACGTTGACGCTGTAATTTATGTCAGAAAACGGCGAACCCCTGAGCGTTGCAAACAGTGCAAACAGCACTGGCATTTGCAGCACCAACGGGAAGCATCCTGCTAGAGGATTACCAAATTCTTTGTATACTTTGCTCATTTCCTCCTGCTGTTTTGCAGGATTGTCTTTATAGAGTTTTTGAATTTGATCTACTCGCTCTTTCATCAATGGCTGCGCTACTTTCATGCGCCGCATATTGCGAAGAGAGCCTGCATTGAGAGGATAAAGAGCAAAGCGAATCACAAGCGTCAGAGCTACGATCGCTAAACCGTAGCTTGGCACGATCCCGTAGAAAAAATCTAGGATCGGGAGCATGAGGTTGTTGGAGAGAAACGAGATACCGAAATCCATTCGCTTTGAGTTAATTTAGGTGCTCTATGTTTGCTGTTGAGAACTATTTTTACCCGCTGAAGGCGAGCCGCCTCAATTTTTAGGGTTTTGTCTCTATCTTAGGACATTGCCCGTCGATCGACCGCCCGGTCTGCGGGTTTGTTGTAATGAGTTTGCCAATACTCGCACTGAATTGGGCCTCTAATCAGGGTGAAAGCGGTTCGGTTATTTAGCTTGGGCCGCGTTTGCTTTTTGAGCTGCTGCGGGCAGTTTTTCGTTAATGTAGTCATACATTGCTCGAAATTTCGGCATAGCTCTGAGTTCCAAGCGGCTGCCATTTTTCATGGTGAGCACCATGTCTCCGTAAGTCCCGAAACCGCGAGGTACTGTGACGATTTTGACTATATCTGAGTAGATAACGTCTGTCTGATCGCCCCCCATCCAACCGCTAGTTACGGACACTCGGCGGCTCGTGATCCGGTAGCGCAGCCACAGAGCCCGGACAATTGCTCCTACTGCTAGGGGGATTCCCACCACAGTCAGCCCCAGGAGTAAATTGAGGATCAAGTCTCCGGGCGCGGGGCCGCCTTCATAATATACTTCCTCTCGAATTCCCATCTAGTACCTCGGCTTCTACCAACAACTGCTCTAATTCTTGCAGAATTTCTGCATAATTGCACTCTTGTGCGATCGGACGCACGACAATTACTAAATCCCACCCGAATTTTAATCGGGGCAATAGCTGTCGCAAAGCTGCCCGAATCTGACGCTTAATCCGGTTGCGGACTACAGCGCGTTTGCTGACTTTCAGGCTGATGGAAATGCCTGTGCGAGTGGGCTGCAAGGATTTTTCGGCTGTCGGTTTCGCAAATTCGGCGCTTTTTGGTTTACGCAGAGCTCTTAAGCTGAAATGGGCCGAGTTACGGCGGATTCCCTTGCGGTATACGGCGCTGAAGTCTTTTCGGTGCTTAAGTCGGTTTGTATCGGGCAACATGGCGTAGGGCGATCGTTGAGGCCTCTCAACCTTGATGCAGTGCTAGACTGCGAGGCGGTGGCGACCTTTGCTGCGGCGAGCTTTGATTACCAATCGACCGGTTACGGTACGCATTCTGGCGCGAAAACCGGATGTTCTTTTTCTTTTGCGGCTGGTTCCGTGCAGGGTTTGCTGTGTCATTTTGATTTCTCCCGGCTTGTTACTTTACTTTTGATTAATATTCACAATCTTCTAGTATACCATAGAGTTGTTTTCTTGGCAATAATGTTTTTATGGGTTGATATGTATTGAGAGTAAGAGTGAAGTTGCGATCGCAGCCTTGAATGATTGGTAAAGGCTAGAACCCAGACTTCTTTTACGTGCTGCGGGGTTATGAACAGCTAACATCTATTGAAAGCATTGCCAACAATACTTCGGACAGTTTTTAAGCAGCGAGAGTACCATAGGATAGGACTGACGGAAGGTTAGGGTGATTTAAAATTA